>JAGHVA010000081.1 GCA_018064565.1 Candidatus Colimorpha onthohippi | reverse complement strand
ACGTTAACCTGATAAACAAAATTAATAGTTAGGTCAATATAAATGCATTTATTCATCACTACTTTGACAAAGTCAAAGATTGTAAAAAAAAACATGTGATTAGTTTAATTTATTTTGAAAGACTAACCACATGAATTTTTCATCACTTTCTATCTATCATTGTTTCAGCCACTGTCGAATTAACGGCACCTCTGCTTGTGGTACAATCCAGATAGCGGTAACTGGTTGCATGCTGCACGATTCCATATCGACCAACTGCAACAGTGCAACGCTATTGTCGTCGGCTATCACTACATGAACTTGGGATACCGAGTTGTTATCAACCTTTATGCGTTGCAATTGCTGCACATTATTAGCCTCGATGGCTGCTATACAAGCAGTTCTATCCAACCTCGCAATATAACGATTATAACTACGCAACCTGCTGCCTGTATCCGCACACACATAATAACGCCCCATGCTGCTCAATGAAATGCACAGCATTATCGCCCCAACTATTGCAATAATCACACCAAGACTTAACAACCCTACTTGCAACGCATCTGACATACCACTTTGACCAGACAAGACAACAACGGCTATGCCTGCTACTATTACCAATGCTTTAGTAAACCAATGTCCTTTTTTTTGAATAAACTGTGGACTAACAGAAAGATATTGTTCAATTAAAGTATTCATAAAACTCAAATAATAAGATTAAACAAAAATATTATGCCTCACACTTTTGCATATAGGTTGCTCACCGGCATCATCGTGTCTCCATCCAGCAGTTGAGCATAACAAACAGACTCATCTGCACTGCTGTACTGCACCAGTATCAACTGCGGGGTTGTTGATTTTTTTTACTTTTTGCAAGTCATCCCACTGCTTATTTTCAAGTACTCCAATTATGTTTTCTTTTTCAAGTGAAGGATAATATACCGCAGTAGGTTCGAGTAGCTGCCGTGTAGGCTGATGATATGGGAAATGCCTATCGCCAAAAGTATGATAACACAATAGTGTCAATAACGAGAACACACCAACAACCAGCATTCCTAACAAAACAGCACTCAACCCATTGCTGAGATTTGTACTATAAAAGAAAAAATAAGCACATACAAGACCTATTATCGTCCCGTACACTGCCCACCAGATAGGTTTTACCTTACGAACAATTCCTTGCTGCTCGTAAATAGTTGTATAGATATTGCTTGATTTCATAATATTACATTGTTATATCATTACATATAAGCACCACACACTGCCTAATTCTTAACATTTGTCGTCAAGAACATAGGAGTACGCAATACAATAAATAAGAAAGAAAAACAAGCAAATAGTCAGAGCCTTAACTGACAATGACAATACAGATAGACATCTATGGCACGACTTGCAAAGAGACGTTTGACCGACACTCGCCTTGCCGCAACCCTGACTCCTTCGACAACTACTTGTTCCTGATTCGAATCTTGATACACACGTCCTGCGATTACTACAGGAGACGTAATTCCAGACCCGTTAATAACAACAAGCAAGTCTTCTAAACCAATATCCTCCCATTGTGGGATATGGTTGCCAGCCGAGTCAAGCAGATATCCGATAGAACCGTTTGTGCAAGATTCACAGCCGTTCGCAACCGCACCCTGCGATGCGATTGTGTTCAAAAGAAACAGCAAACAGACTATAAACCTAACCAGATTCACGAATCACAAAAAATAAGTTACTACCAGCGCCTATACTGATTGGAACGATACCTCCAATAAATAATCAACAACAAGCCAAACAGCATACCGCCCAGATGTGCAAAATGTGCCACACCATCGGCACTATGCAACACCCCTTCAAAGAGTTCGATAAGTGCGTATGCCACTACGAACCACTTAGCTTTGATGGGAACCAGAAAATAGAGATAAATATATTCGTTGGGGAACATCATCCCAAAAGCCAACAACAAACCATAAATGGCACCAGAAGCTCCCACTGTAGGATGATAGCCATGCACCACCAATAGGTTAACTAATGCTGCTCCAATGCCACACACAAAATAATAACGCAAGAATCGATTTGTTCCCCAATACCCCTCAAGCGTATATCCAAACATCCACAAAGCAAACATGTTAAAGAAGATATGATCAAAACCTCCATGCATAAACATATAGGTTATAGGCTGCCATATACGGAATTGACCAGAATCAAACGACCATAGCGCAAGCATATTGGTAATTTTTAGTCCCATCATACCACCATAGCGTTCCAATACGATGGTAGCCATAAACATGATCACATTGATAATCAGCAAATGCCGAACGGCTGGAGTTAACAACCTAAATCTTTGAGGAGAATATGACATACTAATGATTGTTTTTTATGTTAATTTGCAACAGTCTATTACTTAAAAAGATCCGATAGTTTATCAGGCGACAGGGTTATCATGGTTCGCAAGCCCGATGGCGATACCTCTGGACTGGTCGTGCTAAATAAGTCTGCCACCAATTGCAACATCTCTTCCTGCTCCAACGGTCTGCCACTTTTTACTGCCATCTGCCGAGCCAGCGACTGGCATAGACAATGATCTGCATCGTTATGTCGGTGCAACATAGCCCCTTTATACTCAACAAGCAGCTGATCAAAAATCGGTTGTATCTCAACATCGCTCACCTCGGCAGGTGCCGCTGTAACCACAAATGTGGTAATGCCTAACGGTGCCAATTCAAACCCACGCGACCGCAACTCAGGCAGCAATTCCGTCAACAAATCGGCATCCGCTGCCGAGAAGGTACAATTGACGGGAAACATCAACGGCTGAGACACCACTTTGCGGTCAACCTGTATAAGTTTATTATACAATATGCGCTCATGCGCTCGCTGCTGGTCTATCAGCAACAAGCCTGACGGCATAGTAGTAACAATCCACCGATTCATCAACTGCAAACAGCTATTCCGCCTACCTGAAAGAACAGCAGTCTCGTTATTTGATTCCTGCGACTCATCCACTGACAACTCCAAGACAGCTTCATTGCCATGTCCGTTAGGCGAAGCCGTTTGCGGCAACTGGTCGTTATCAAAAAATGTCTTCCACCTATCCTCATTGTCTGGGATAGTGAAGCGGCTGTTCTTGAAGCCCGAGAAGCCTGCACCACCTACAGAAGGAACCGATGGCGAATCGCTTTGACTGGGGCTATCAAACGGATTGTAACTGGTATTATAACTAATTTCTGGCTGAGGAGGCACATAGTCGGGAGGGGCGGTATCCAAATCCCTTATAGCTTCCGTTTGCGTAAAATCTAATGTCGGAGCAAGGCAGAACTGTCCCAACGATTTCTTGACCGCAGCCCGCAACAGCAGAAACAAATCCTGATCATCGATAAACTTAACCTCCGTCTTTGTAGGATGAATATTGACATCGATACGTGACGGGTCAACCGTTAGATTCAAAAAATACGATGGATAATACCGTTCTGGTATCAAATCATTATACGCTTTCTCTATAGCAGTACTTAATCCTGGATGCTTGATAAACCTATTGTTCACAAACAGATACTGCTCTCCCCTGCTTTTACGGACAAATTCAGGCCTCCCCACATAGCCGCTGACAGTTACCAAATCGCACATCTCCTCCACCTTAAAGAACCGCTCCCTATAATTATTGCCAAACAGCTGCACGATGCGTTGCAAGAGATTGCCTTCTTTCAAATCGTACAACAACTTACCATTGCTGTGCATCGAGAACGACACCTGACAATGTGCCAGCGATACCCGACGGAACACCTCTTCGATATGGCCCAACTCGACACTATCTTTCTTTAAGAAATTACGACGCGCAGGGACATTGAAAAACAGATTCTTGACAGCCAACGAAGTACCCGCTGCACACGGGCATGGCTCTTGGGCGATAACCGAACAGCCCTCAATCTGCACCATTGTCCCCAACTCACTATCGTGCTGACGGGTTTTCAGTTCTACTTGTGCAATTGCTGCGATAGATGCCAATGCCTCACCACGAAACCCCATAGTACGAATATTAAACAGGTCGTCCGCCTGCCGTACCTTTGAGGTAGCATGCCGCTCAAAACAAAGACGCGCATCGCTATCGCTCATTCCACAACCATTGTCGATAACCTGAATAAGCGTGCGGCCAGCATCTTTGATAATGAGCTGAACTTGAGTTGCGCCCGCATCTACGGCATTCTCGAGCAGCTCTTTTACCGCTGATGCTGGTCGGTCAACCACCTCGCCTGCTGCAATCTGGTTGGCGACACTATCTGGCAAGATATTGATGATATCCGACATATAACTAAATGACTGTCAATAAAGAGGCTTTGAATTAAAAATGCGTAATTAAGCATCACCTAATTACGCATTTAATTTCCACCAGAGATACAATTACTTGATTCTCATCTTATAGAACGAACGATACACAAAAATCAAAGCAATTACGATAAAGACGATACCCATCCAAGGAGCCACAGCCTTGAAGCCGTCGCTGATAGCTATCTCCATAGCCAACACACCAAACAAGGTGGTGAACTTAATGATAGGATTCAACGCCACCGAACTGGTATCCTTAAACGGATCGCCTACCGTATCGCCTACCACACTTGCGTCGTGCAAAGGCGTACCCTTAGCTTTCATATCGACCTCGACCACTTTCTTGGCATTATCCCATGCACCACCAGCATTTGCCATATACACAGCCTGGAACAAACCAAACACTGCAATACCAATCAGATAGCTGATAAACAGACACACAGCGCCATCGCCACCAATACCAGCAGGAGAAGAGATACAGGCAAAACCCAAAGCGAAAAAGAAGATTGCAATAAAGATATTGAGCATACCCTTTTGAGCGTAGTTGGTGCAGATTTTGACCACTTCCTGAGACTTGGCGATATCAGCCTTCTTAGGAGCATTGGGATCCAGTTTGATATTGTCTTTGATAAACTCAACTGCACGGTTGGCACCAGTGGTAACAGCCTGCATAGAGGCACCAGTGAACCAGAAGATGACGCATCCACCCAAGATAAAGCCCAAAATACTATATGGATTGAGCAGGTTCAGGATGCTTGCAGGGTCGATACCCAAAGTATTCTTAATTAACAGAATCAAGGAGAAAATCATAGTGGTAGCACCCACCACGGCAGTACCAATCAGCACAGGCTTTGCGGTGGCCTTGAAGGTATTGCCAGCACCATCGTTGGCTTCCAGATAATACTTAGCTTTTTCAAAATCAGGAGTAAATCCAAACTCATCTTTCACCTCTTTGGTAGTCTTCTCGATGTCGTCCTCGATCAAGGAGAGCTCATACACACTCTGAGCGTTGTCAGTTACAGGACCATAACTATCT
>JAGHVA010000273.1 GCA_018064565.1 Candidatus Colimorpha onthohippi | reverse complement strand
TAGCAGTGTTTCCCATCAGCGGTTATGGTGATACCTCCCTCGCTTGTGTGTGTGTTGAAGGGTTCGGGTAGTGGGGTGCCAGCGCTGAAAGAGGTGTCTTTCCAACGGCTCAGGCAAATCATAGGAGTTGTATGTTGCAACTCTCGTCCGTAGTAGGTGGTGCCACTCTCTTCAGGTACGTGTCGGATATAGTAAATTTCTTGTCCCTCGTGAGTTATGAATGGCATCAACTCTGTTTGAGGAGAAGAGGCTCCCAGCATGACGGTCGGATTGAATGGTACCTGGTTGCGGTGGGCATCAGCCAGAAATTGCGACCAATAGAGGTATCGGTTGGCGAGTGCGGTCTCGTTTTTGAATGTTACCTCTATGTTTTCGTTGAGAGTTGCAGTGCTTACGGCGTTCAATAGGTCGAAATAGTGATTCAAGGCAGTTACTGCGCCATCGTAATCTTCGTCACTATAATGTATGATGCCGTCGTAGAGATGAGCTCTGGGGTCAGGGTAAGAAGGGCATAGCTTGAGTAGTTTGCCAAAATATTTTCGGATAGCGGCTGCGTTGTTTTCTGCGGCTCCGATAATACCTAAATAGAACTGAACATCGGTACATTGAGGGTTTGTCCGTGCTATCTTGCGCAGCGTCTCTGATGCTTTTTTGTAGTCTTTTTTCTCGTAAGCGGCTACGGCGTCTTTGAAGCGGTCTTTGTCGCTATTCTTGAGCGGAGTTCCACAGTCGCTGTTGTGTTGGGCAAGGACAACAGTTGTTCCCAGCAATAGCCATAGGAATGTAAGTGTGCGTAGCATGGATTTAGACAAGAGGCATGTCGCTATTGGATTGATACTACAGTCGGGTAGGGTCTATCTTAAATTCCTGGGTGTTGCATCCGCAGGAGCTGGTGCAGTTCAATGCGCATTCAGCGCATACCGATAGGTCGCCGTGTAGGCGTTGTTTTACCATATCGCCTAAACGGTCGCGTAGCACTGGCAGTTGTATTTTTCGGATTACCTCATCGCAGAAGGCATAAAGCAGTAGCGTCTTGGCGGTGTGTTCGCTGATACCCCTGCTGCGCAGATAAAACAGCGCAGTCTCGTCAATTTGACCGATAGTGCTACCGTGCGAGCATTTCACGTCATCGTTGTAAATTTCAAGAAACGGTCGGGTATAGATATGTGCTTTGTCGGTAAGCAGTATGTTTTTGTTTTGCATGTATGCTTCTGTCTTGGAAGCTCCTTGGCTTACAAGCACATGACCGTTAAATTGCCCTTGGGCAGAGTCGTCAAGAATGCCTTTGAATAGTTCGTGGCTGCGGCAGTCGGGGTATGCGTGGTCCACATAGATGTAGTTCTCTACACGTTGGTTTTTGTCGTTGAGATACAGCCCATGTGATTGGACGTCGCAGTGTGAACCCTTCATAATTATCTCGCTGTGGTTGCGGATATGTCCACCGTTTAGTGTTATGGCTACCGAAAGTAGGTGGGCGGCTGTGTCGAGGACAACGTATGTCTGATTGTTTAGTCCAGACACGTCGTTGAGATTCTGCATTTTATAGTGATCTACCACAGCATTGTTGCCTGCTATGATTTCGGTAACGTTATTGCCAAAGCATATTTGTCTGTTAAGCGAGTCGTCGCAGTGGATTAGTGTAAGTCGGCTGTTGTTGCCTACATAGATGCAATTTCTGCTTTGTGCTACGATGGGTAGGTTGGCGTTATAGATGTGGAGCAGTTGGATTGGAATGGAGGCTGTGGTATTGTCGGGAACGTAAACGAATATGCCGTCGGAATACTGTTGGTAGTTCAGCTCCTTGAATGGGTTTTGGGCGGGAGTCTGGTTGTAAATGAGTCCAGCAAGGTCAGGATGTTCAGCCAGGGCTTGACGCAGGCTTCCCACAATAATGCCTTCGGCTGTAGTGTGTAGCGGTGTTTGGCAGAATCCGTTCACAGTTTCTACGCGTAGTGCTTCGAGATTGGGTATATTGCATTGCAAATTGGCGGGTGCGCAGTCTGCCTTTTGTGGTGTTTGCATGTCAATGGTCAGCACATCGTCAAAATTGGTGTTGCGCCATACCTCGTTTTTTTTGAGTCTGTTTTGTATGTCTTGTATTGTTTGATACATGGTTGATTCAGTTCACTTGTCGGAGCATTGTGATGATTGGCAGATTTGAGTAAGTGTCGTTTGTAGGTGGCTACTTGGTTAGCTCTTCCTTAACCCATTCGTATCCTTCTTTCTCCAGACGGAGTGCCAATTCTTTAGTGCCTGTTTTGACAATACGTCCCTCGTATAGTATGTGGACATAATCGGGCACTATATAGTCCAGCAACCGTTGATAGTGTGTGATTACGATAGTGGCGTTATCGGGTTTACGGAGTTTGTTTACGCCTGACGCCACCACTCTAAGTGCGTCGATGTCCAATCCAGAGTCGGTCTCATCCAATATGGCAAGGGTAGGGTCAAGCATAGCCATTTGGAATATCTCGTTTTTCTTTTTTTCGCCTCCGCTAAATCCTTCGTTGACCGACCGATTGGCCAGCTTTGTAGTCATCTCAACTACTTTTTTCTTTTCTTCCATGAGTTTTAGAAACTCACTGGCGCTCAATGGGTCCAATCCGCGGTATTTGCGCTGCTCGTTTACAGCGGTTCTCATAAAGTTGGTGATGCTCACGCCAGGTATTTCCACTGGATATTGAAATCCAAGAAAGATGCCTTCACAGGCTCGCTGATCCACAGGCATATCCAATATGTTTTTTCCGTTGTATATGATTTCGCCTGCGGTAACTGTGTATTTGGGGTTACCTGCAATTACTCCCGCCAAGGTGCTTTTCCCGTTTCCGTTTGGACCCATAATTGAGTGCACTTCACCGCGATTTATGACAAGGTCTAACCCTTTAAGTATCTCTTTGTCTCCGATTGAGGCATGTAGGTTGCGTATCCTGAGAAGTTCCATTTTAAGTTAGATGATTTAGTGGTAAGTTTTTTTTCGGGTTGTCAGCTTTACAACTGATGCTGACACAAATGCAAATTGCAAAGATAGTAAAAAAAAATGACATTGAGACTTGTTAGATAGTGGTTTGATTATTTGTTTCAAAAAATCAATATTAAATATGTATCTTTGCACAGTTTTTTTGCTAATGGTAGCACTCATTTGTGTAATGTTTAATTTTGTCTTGTTATAAGCACGCATTCAATAGTTACGCTGACAACAGATTGGTCGATACATGATTTTTTTGTAGGTCGAGTCAAAGGGTTGTTGTATTCCTCCATTCCAGGTGTGAATGTGGTGGATGTTGCTCATGGTATCGATCCGTTTGATATTATTGCAGCTTCGTTTGTGGTAAAAGCTTCGTGCTTGGAATTTCCTGAAGGGACAGTTCATATCATCGATGTGGCGAGCAGTGCGGCTCCGCGCAATCAATATTTGCTTATCAGGTGTCGCAATCAGTATTTTGTGATGCTCGACAACGGTATTCCGTCGTTGGTGTTTGGTGATGAAAGTTGGGAGGCGGTTGTGTTGTCGTATAACATGCCATCGGGATTTGGCAATTTTGTGGCGTATGATTTGTATTGCCCAGTTGTGGCAAGGCTGCTTAACGGCGAGGATATGAGTCAATTGGGAAGTCCGTGTGCCAAATTTGAATCGGCATCGCGTCTATCGCATACGTTAGGTATGAATGATCAAGGTGAGATAAGCAATATTGAGGCACACGTCACTTATATCGACCATTATGGAAATGCGTATCTGGATATAGCATACGAAGAGTTTGACCGAATCCGCAAAAATCGCCCGTTTGAATTACGTTTTAGTGCGGGTGGAATCATGCAGTTGGCTGAGACCAGTATAAAAAAGCGGTCCACTATATCCAAGATATCCAGCAGTTATGCGTTTGATGACAGCATGGGGCATAAACTGCTTTTAACGGTGTCGTCGGTGGGATGTATGCAGATAGCTGTCAACGGGGGCAATGCAAGCAAGTTGTTTGGCTTGCATGTTCAGCAGTTGGTAACTATAAGTTTTGGCTCTATTACAGGGGCTCAAGGTGCTTTGTTTGAACTTTGACAATTGTGATGATGAGCCTCGATAGCGCCTGTCATTGCAGCAGTGTTACAACTCCCATGACATGATTTCTTGATAAAGTCGTGCCGTGGGTAGTCCCATTACGTTGTAGTAGTCGCCTTGTATGGAGGTGATGCCAACCATTCCAACCCACTCTTGTATTCCGTAACTGCCTGCTTTATCAAAAGGCTTATAGTGGTTCACGTAGTAGTTAATCTCGTTGTCGGTTAGCGTCCGGAATGTTACATAAGTGCTTTCGGTAAAGTGCTTTTGGCATGTTTTGCTTTTAAGACACACTCCAGTGTAAACCACATGAGTCTTTCCAGACAACAGTCTTAGCATCTGGGTGGCAGACTCGGGGTTGGATGGTTTCCCCAGCTGTTTGTTGTTGATTGCTACGATAGTGTCGGCAGTTATCAGCAACTGATGGTCGAGCAGATTGCTGGCGGGGTAAGCATCTGCTTTGCGGATTGCGATTGTCTCGGCGGCCTTGCTTACATCAATATCGCCGCTGATGGTCTCATCAGCGGCGATATCTATGAATGAGGTAGGAATGTCAAGAGCGGTAATCAGTTGCCTTCTGCGAGGTGATTTTGAGGCTAATAGTAATTCCATGAAACTGAAGTTGCCCTAATAGATAGGACTATTTTTTGTTTTTTGTTTTGTCTTTCATTGAGGTCATTTTGCCTGCTTTGAATTGAGCAACAACTCCCTCGTTGCCATATTCATCGTACCAAACCCATTTGCCCTCTTTTTCGCCATCTGCAAATGTGCCAATTTCTTCGGGCTTGCCAGCCTCGTTGTAACGCTCATATTTGCCGTGGCGTTTGCCGTTGCGGTAGTTTTCCACAGTCTCAATTTTGCCATTGCTATAGTAGTGGGTAGAGGTGCCGTCCAACTGGTCGTCTTTGTAGTTGATGGTATATCGAGTGCTGTTGTTGTCGTAAAAACCTTTCCAAAGGCCGTCTTTTTTACCTGCATGAAAACTGCCTTGATAATCCACTTTTCCGTTCTCATACCAAGCGGTCCACGACCCTTCCTCTTTGCCGTCTTTATAAGAGCCTTCGTGCAGTTTTTTGCCGCTTTCATACCAGGTAGTCCAGACGCCTTGCCGCATGCCTCCAGTATAGTCGCCGCTGCGCCATTTCTCGCCAGTTTCATAATAGTAAGTCCATGTGCCAGTTTCCTGACCCTCATGGTAGTTGCCTTTAATGCCGATATTGCCGTTGGTGCGCCAGTAAAACAGCCATTCGCCCTCTTGCTCTCCCTCTTCGAGGTTCCCTTCCATATCTTTTTTGCCATCTGCGGTCCACCATGTGGCTTTGCCTTGCAATTCGCCGTTTACATAGGTCCCTTGCATCTTTAGCTGACCGTTGTCAAACCATTCCTTGCACTCGCCTTGTCGCACCCCCTCCTTATAGGTTGCCACTTCGTGTTGTTTCCCATTGGCGAACCATGATTGGTACAGCCCTTCCTGTAGGCCATCTACGATTTCAACCTCGCTTTTCAAGTTCCCGTTTTCATACCAAGAGCGGTTGTAGCCATCACCGCTATGACACTCCTCGGCACATTTGCTACCATCTTCGTATAGCACTTTCCAAACACCGATTTTCTGACCTTGCTCGTTGTATGTACCTGTCTTATACAACTTTCCAGAAGCGTACCACCATTTCCAATTGCCAATTCGAGTACTATCATCGCTGATGGTGCCCTCTACTTGTGGATGTTTCTTTTGAATGTCGTAGTGACGTAGGTAGGTGGTTTGGCAATAGGCGACAATGCCGAGTGTTACCATCAGTATAATCAAGCATGCTTTCTTCATGTTCTATGGTTTTTAGGTGTTATTCGCTGTAAATAAAGACGATGCGTATAGGATTGTCTGTCTGAGTTCCGTTGATGATGGTACGGCGTGCCGACGACCGACGCTCGTTGATGTATAGCAGTGTGCCGTAGTCGGCACCCATCCGGAGCATTTCTTGTAGGTGCTGAGTGATACGCAAGCGGTAGTAGCCTTGGGCGGGGTGATAAGTGCCGTCAAATCCGCCATAGGCGAAAGGATTGGTTACGGAATTGAAGTCAGAGATAACCATATTGTATCCGTTGGCATATTGCGTGTAAGCTAAAATTTGAGAGGGCTTTATCGTATCGGCTTCTTCAGCAGCAGGCAAGAGTAATTCAGCGTGGTTGATAACAGCATAAGGGTGGTCGGCATGAAACTTTTGGATATATTTGTCGATGTTTAGGTAGATGTAGGTTCCGCCAAGAGGTTCCAGATAGAGCCGCTGGTCGCCAGCTAAATGGTCGGTCTCACCTTTTTGCAGAGGTGTAAACAAATCGGAATATTGATGCTCAAAATGATAAAAGTGAGTCATGTTGGTGTTGGCCGTGGTACTGCGACCTACAAGAAAGTTTTCTGAAGCGCGGTCGGTAGTGCCTGTCGAAGTGTTTGTGTAGGTGTAGTAAGCGGTCATTTTTGTGGCACTGTTAGCCAGATTGAATTGAAGCATCACAGGGTCGCTATCGTCCAAGAGCTCAACGCAGATACCTTTGATAAACGATTGAAAATCGGACTGACTTTCATGGCGACGGTTTAGCAGCGGCTTGATGGCATCGTTCAGTTTGATGTGTAGTGTCGAGCTGCTGCGGTAGTCGAACGTAAATGAGGAGTCAAGTAGCGATGTCCCTTTGTTTATGGTATTGTACGCACGATAACTGCTGTCGGGCGAGAGGGGGGCTTGCAGTTGGTGGATAGAGATATGCAGGAAACATGGCTTGTCTGACGGGAATACGTTATCTACGGCGATGTTTAGGACAACCGAGTCGATAGTGTAGCCGTTAGAAAAATCAATACCATCTTTTCCGTCAAGCGACAATTGTGCGTAGAGGCTTGCTTTTACACCGCCATAGCATTCATCTGAATAGTGCCCTACAACACCAGAAGTGTAGCCAGTGGTGAGCAGCGAGTCGTCGTAGCGAGTTGTGGCAATGATGTCTGATGCTGTAATCGTGTCAATTATGCCATTGTAAAAGGTGCTGGGGTCTTGCAGACTGGCGCCCAGATTGGTTTCTTCGTCTTTGCAGGCGGCAAAATTGCACGCACAAATGACGGCAAGAATCGAAATCCAAAAATAGCGCGGCATGGTGTTTGATGTGTTCAAATGTTGCGGATTAAGGTTATTGGTTGATAGAGCTGCCGATGAGGTAGTCGTACAACTTGTTGATTTGAGTGTAGTAAGTGTCGCGATCTTCGTTATAGTCCACGATTACGCGGGGCTTTTTGTTTTGGCGGGCAAATTCAACGAGTTCAGGGTTGGCATCTGGTCCGCCGATTACAATGCCATTGGCATAGGTGATAGCGGCTTTGCATAGATTCATATAGTCCAAGTCTTGAAAAAGTTTGGAGTCTTTGGCAGTAGCTCCATCATTTTTAAGTTTTTTGTCTATTTCCTGACGAAACTTGCCGTTGAAGGGGTCGTTGGTGATAGTAAATACGGTGCTGGTGTCCTTGAAGAAGGCGTTCTCTTTGTTGATGCGACGCATGTAAAAAGGAATCATACAACTGAACCAACCTGTAAAGTGAACCAAGTGCGGTTGCCATGCCAGTTTGCGGACGGCCTCGAGTGTGCCTCGACCAAAAAATAAGATGCGTTCGTCAGAATCTTCTTGTAGCAAATTGCTTTCATCTACGAGGTTGCCACATTTGGTGAAATACTCTTCGTTGTCGATGAAATATACCTGCATGTGTGCAGATGGTATAGACCCTACCTTGATTATGAGTTGGTGATCGCAGTTGTTCACGATAAGGTTCATGCCAGACAATCGAATTACCTCATGTAATTGGAAATTGCGCTCTTTGATAAAACTGAAGCGCGGCATGAAAACGCGGATTTCTCTATCGTGATTTTGGACATATTCGGGCAAATATCTGCCCAGAATTGCATTTGGGGTTTCAGGTGAATAGGGAGCAATTTCCTGATTTACATAGAGTATTCTTCCTTTTGCCATGTTACAATATGCATAATATTAGTTCTGCAAATTTACGACTTTTTTTTTAATTGGAGCAGGACTATTTTTGTAGTCATGGCTTGCGGTATCGTGTAGCTGCAATGGTATAGACTCGTTTTTTTGGGGGGGCGGTTGAGGTTGTTCTTTCAACTGGTGTAATGGGTGGTTGTTTGCTGTGGTGATTGCATTTGAGAGGGATGGTGTTGGATGTGGGTTATTTCAAGAATGCCATAGAGGATGGTCCCATGGTGGCCTCACTTTTCCATCGGATGATGCCATCGGGCGATACGCAATAGATGTCGCCGTTGGCAAGAAAGTTTTGTGCATCGGTGATGTAATAGTTGCCCGAATGTGGGTCGATGGTTAGATGGTAGGGGTTGTTTAGTTGCTTGGCTACATCGGTCATAATATCTTCGGCTTTGAGTGTGTTGCCGTCAATGCGTTTGATTTGAGTGGGTGTAGTGGAGTAGTAGTCGTAATAGATGGTGTAGATATCTCCTTTGTAGGTGTCTATTTGTGTGGCTTGAGTTGCTATTGTTGTTATGTTGTGTGATGTTGTGTTGATTATTGCGATTGAGCTTTGCTCTTTGCCGTAGTTGCCCCAGCAGGCTACAGCAAGCTTGTTGCTGTCGAGACGACGAATCAGATTGGGGTTCAAGCCTACGGTATAGGTGTTTTGTATTTCCAAGTCAGGCAGCGATAGCTGGTACACTTTGTTGTCGTAGGTTATACTGCCGTTGGATGCGTATCGCCATGCGCTGCATACATAGAGTTGTTTGTTGCATACAATGATGCCTTCGGGGCGAAAATCTTGTAGAGAGACCATCGTTTCAAGGTCCAGCGAGGCGGTGTCTATTACGGCAATGGCGTTGGGGACATAGCACGAAACGTATATTTTGCCCTCATGCGTAGCCATATACCTGGCGCCGTTGCCATGTAGGTCGATGGTCTTAGTCAGGATGCCACTATTTGCGTCGATTACATGGATTACTGCCGACCCAAACATGGCAATATAAAGACGTGAACCATAGCATAATACGTCTTGAGCCACGTCGCCCAATCTTCTATGGTTAGTGGTTTCAAAATAGTTGTTGATGATGTCGCCTGTTTGCAAATCGACTCGCGAGAGCTCGGCATCGTTTCCGTTCCATACGCCTTCGTTAAGCAGCCATGCGGTAGGGTTGTTTTGGTCGAGTTCGGTTAGGGGTTCCTCAATCTCTTTGTTGCAGGCTATGAGGGCACATGCTACAATCAGCAATGGTATCAGTGGCTTTATGTTCATAGATTATAGATTATAGGTTATAGATAA
>JAGHVA010000053.1 GCA_018064565.1 Candidatus Colimorpha onthohippi | reverse complement strand
TCGGCAATCACGGGGGTGGATATCATACCTGGAGATACGCTTGTGATACTGGACGAGATACAAGATTGCCCCATTGCCCTTACACGGCTGAAGGCATTGGCGGAGGATGCCCGAGATTATCACATTGCTGCATGTGGAAGTCTTCTGGGGTTAGCCCTGCATGCGGGTGTATCATATCCCGTAGGTCAGGTTGACGAGATGTATCTTTATCCTATGACGTTCGGGGAGTTTCTGCTTGCTAACGGCAAAGACAAGATGCATGCTTTTCTTACGGAAAGTAACTGGGCGATGATCAATGCCATCGGTAGCGAATATGTGGATCTCTTGCGTCAATACTACTACGTTGGCGGTATGCCTGCTGCGGTAAAAGCATACATAGAGGGTGAAGGACTCAATGAGGTACGAAATCGGCAGAAACAAATCCTGAACGATTACGACCGAGACTTCAGCAAGCATGCTCCGTTGCGAGTGGTTCCTCGCATCCGAATGGTATGGCAGAGCATCGTGTCGCAGTTGACCAAGGAGAACAAAAAGTTCATATTCGGTGCTATGAAGAAAGGTGCTAGGGCTTCTGAATTTGAAGAAGCGATCCAGTGGCTCACGGATGCGGGCATCGTCTATAAGGTAACCCGAGTAAATGCCGTGCAGATGCCACTGAAGTTCTACGAAGATCACAATGCGTTCAAACTCTTCATATTTGATGTCGGGCTTATGGGGGCTATGGCCGATGTGCCGGCAAGTCAGATAATGGTTACAAACAGCATTTTCAAGGAGTTCAAGGGTGCTTTCACCGAGGTTTATGTGAAGTCGCAACTGCAAGCATCATCTATTCCAGTGTATTATTATTCAATGGAGAGGTCACGGATAGAATTGGATTTCGTTATACAACTCAGCGACAATGTATATCCCGTGGAAGTAAAAGCCGAGGAAAATGTCAAGGCGAAATCAATGAAGGTGTTTATTGGAAACAACCCACACCTGAAAGGTATTCGCCTCAGCATGAAGAACTATGAAGACCAGTCATGGATAGAAAACATCCCGCTCTTCGCTTTTAGGGATTACCTGAGCGGACGAGTGTGACGTTCTGAACCGTGCACGTAGAAACATATCTGTTGAGGCAAGAAAAAGATGGGTAGCATCCGAGCACCCTCTACTCTGGATTTGTCGCTAGTGCCGTATAGTCCTTTTTTCTCAAAACGTTGCAAGCTTTGGAACTTAGCCTTTAATCTGTATGCTAAATCCTTCGTCAATCAGAGGCTGGACAAGTTGTCGCATCTCATCAACGGTGAATTTTGTTAGGTCTGACGCTGGAGTAGGCCGGTCAATGGTATATACCATTATCTCTCTTGGTTTCAGTTCGCGAACTATCTTCATCCATCCGTTTAGGACTTCTGGGCTGGCTGAGTCAAATGTAGAACTGCGTAGCATCATAGTTTGCAGAACGAAATTGCCATTAAATTGTTTGAGAGCTTCTATGACACGTGCGATATCATACCCAGGTGCTGGGTTGTTGATTCGAGCTATGAGCTCGTTAGTTGGCGCATCTATCTTCATAATAGGGTTGTCAACCTTGCATAGGGCTTTGAATACTGCGGGTATATGAACGCGTGTGGCATTGCTCAACACCGATACTTTGGCAGCGGGGTAGTACTTGTTGCGCAGGGCGAGCGTGTCATCAATAATTTGGGGGAAATCGGGATTGAGGGTCCCCTCGCCATCGCCGCTGAATGTTATGGAATCAATGGGGATGTTGTCGGTTTGGCATTGTTGCAATTTGGATTCAAGTGCTTGTGCTACCTCAGCGGCATTGGGCAGGCGCTGGTCGTCGCGACCATCTTTGTTCCATCCGCATTCGCAATATACACAATCAAAATTGCAGAATTTGCCTTGAGTGGGCAGTAGGTTCATGCCGAGTGAGTTGCCCAGCCGGCGTGATTTGATAGGACCGAAAACGGTATCTTCTCGAAGCATTTTGTATGATTGTTTTTGTGTAATTCTTTTGGATTAACGAGATGAAACCGTTATTTATTGTATTTCGCTTGTTGGTATCTCTCTATGTAGAATTTGATTGTTTTTTTTGAGAGTAGATGGTAGGGCGACTATATGTGTGATATTCGATATTGTTGGGGATCACTGTCATGAAATATTAGATGTAATATAACGGTGTGAGAGCCTAAGTATCCGCATGTGGATATGACAGTTTTTGAATTGATAAAAAAAATAGCGTCTTATTTTTATCAATTCATATTTTATTTGTATCTTTGCCAATTCATTCGGGTGTTCTCTTCTTTTTATGTGATTGTTTGATAGATGGATTTGTTTGAATTGGTTTGTTTTTCAAAATAGCCGTTTTCTCGCATCGGCCAGCAAGCAAGCTTGTCTGCATTTGCCTTGCCAGAAGGCAGGCTCGGCTAATCGAAAGCAGATATTGTTATTGTATATAATGGAGAGAATAGTCGTTAATCATGTCGGTAGTTTATAAAAATTGTACTATGATGACAGATTGTTTGGTTATCACACCAACTTACAATGAGAAGGAAAATATCGAGAATATCATCCGCAAGGTGTTCTCGTTAGAGAAGTCGTTCCACATGTTGATTGTTGAGGATAATTCGCCAGATGGAACCGCAGATATAGTAAAGCGGCTGATGCTGGAGTTTCCAGATCGCCTTTTTATTAAAGAACGTAAAGGGAAGTTGGGGTTAGGCACCGCATATCTTGACGGCTTTCGTTGGGGGTTGGAACATGGGTACGATTATATGATTGAGATGGATGCTGACTTTTCACATAATCCAGACGATTTGCCTCGGTTGTACGAAGCTTGTGCGTCGGGCAAAGGCGATGTAGTGGTGGGGTCGCGTTATGTGGATGGGAAAATTAGTGTGGTGAATTGGCCGATGGGACGTTTGATGATGTCTTATTTCGCATCAGTCTATGTCCGTTTGGTTACAGGTATGAAGACATTTGACACTACTGCGGGTTTTGTCTGCTATAGCCGTAAGGCGTTAGAGAAGATTAAATTTGACAAGGTAAAGTTTGTAGGGTATGCATTTCAAATTGAGATGAAATATACCGCCAAACGGTTAGGATTTAATATATACGAGGTTCCTATTGTCTTTGTAGATCGCGTGTTGGGGGCATCTAAAATGAGCATGAAAATCTTCAAAGAGGCTTTCTTCGGTGTATTTGACTTGCGTTTGCGTAACTGGCGTAAATACTAAATGATGTGCATAGTTGGCATGATTTCCGTTAGTTACAACATGGACTACCATAGTTATCGAAGCGTGTCGTTTTTTGTTATGTAGTTGTTGTGTTTGCCAGTCAAGGTTGATGTGTGATTTGTGAGTCTCTTTGTGGTAGAATTGAAGAGGGTGTTTCCCGATTTGTTTTTCCTTTTTGAGAAGCGGTCTATTGATTGCTCAATCAATATAGTATAACAAACTACAGAAGTATAGCTCAGCTGGACTTCTGTAGTTTGTTATAAAAAGCAGTTTAGTTGCAAGATGTCATGTAGTCGGCAACTATTCTACCGTAACGCTCTTTGCCAAATTGCGAGGTTGGTCAACATTCCTGCCTTTCGCAATGGCGATATGATAGGAGAGCAATTGTAGGGGTATTACAGTAAGTAATGGTGCATAACTATCACGCGTGTCGGGAACCTCAATGCAGAAATCAGACATCTCTTTTACGGTTACATCACCTTCGGTTACGATAGATAAGATTCTACCTTTGCGCGATTTTATCTCTTGTATATTGCTGACAATCTTGTCATACATACCCCGTTTGGGGGCAATTACTACCACAGGCATCTCCTCATCTACAAGGGCTATCGGCCCATGTTTCATCTCAGCAGCGGGATATCCTTCTGCATGGATATAACTAATCTCTTTCAACTTTAGAGCTCCCTCAAGTGCTACAGGGTAGTTGTATCCGCGACCGAGGTATATGAAATTGTGGCAGTATGTGAATATCTTTGCCAACTGGCTAATATCACCTGTGTGATCAAGCACCCATTGCATCTTGTCAGGTATAAGAGCTAAGTCGTCAATGAGTTGATTGAACAACTCTGTGGGTAGTGTCTTGCGCTCTTGTGCTATGGCAAGTCCAAACATGATAAGGGTGATGACCTGCCCTGTGAAAGCTTTGGTGGAGGCTACTCCAATCTCTGGTCCCACATGCAGATAGGTCCCGCTGTCGGAGGCTCTGGGAATAGATGCTCCAATAACATTGCTGATGCCATAAACAAAACACCCATGTTCTTTGGCCAACTGGATGGCAGCCAGTGTGTCTGCTGTTTCGCCACTCTGAGATACCGCCACAACGATATCGGAGGGGCTCAACGCAGGATTGCGATATCGGAACTCGGAGGCATACTCAACCTCAACGGGAATCTGGGTGGCCTCTTCAATAAAATATTTGCCAATCAGTGCCGAGTGCCAAGATGTGCCACAGGCACAAATGATGATGCGTTTTGCTGATTTAAATTGTGCGCAGTGATCCTGAATGCCACTCAACAGCACCCGGTGCTCTTGCGTGTTCACACGGCCGCGTATGCAGGTGCGGATAGCCGAAGGTTGCTCAAAAATTTCTTTGAGCATGAAGTGGTCAAATCCGCCCTTTTCTATTTGGTCTAAACTGAGTTGCAAGGTGCACAATTGAGGGGTTTGACTGACGGAGTCTAAGTTGGTAATGGCACATTTTCCATGACGGTTTATCATCACCACCTCCTCATCTTTAAGGTATATGACCTTGTCTGTAAATTCAATGATAGGTGTTGCATCGGATCCAATGAAAAACTCGGATTCGCCCGCAGGACATGTCTCGTTGTCCTTTCCTACACCTATAATGAGCGGACTGCCTTTGCGGGCAGCGATTAGTTGTCCCGGATTTCGCTTGTCGAGCACGGCGATAGCATACGCTCCTACAACATTCTTAAGCGCCAGATGCACAGCAGTATATGTGTCGCATTGGTGTGTGGTTTGCATGTATTCAACAAGTTGCACAAGCACTTCGGTGTCGGTGTCGCTGCAAAATATCATGCCGTGGTGCTCTAATTCTGCGCGGAGTGACTTATAGTTCTCGATAATGCCGTTGTGAACCAGCGCAAGCATGTGCGACTGTGAATAGTGTGGGTGTGCATTGGCTTGGTTGGGTTCACCATGGGTTGCCCAACGGGTGTGTGCAATGCCTATGGTGCCGTGTGTGTCGCAGCCTTCGGTGCTCGCTTTGAGTGCAGATACTTTACCTTTTGCTTTGTAAACCAGCAGGTCTCCCGATTCGTTAATGAGCGATATGCCAGCGCTGTCATACCCTCTGTATTCAAGACGATGCAATCCTTTTATGAGAATGGGGTAAGCTTGACGTGTTCCGATATATCCAACAATTCCACACATAATAGTAGATATTATTTTAAGTGTTGTGATTTTGCTCTGTAAAAAAGCATGAAATGAATTTGCAAAAATACGAAAAAAAATGGGACTCGGTCGTCTCTTTGGGTAATAGCGTTGTAGGATATGCGTTTAGGAGATTGACTACAAAATGTCTATAATAGTTTGTGCCATTCCATTGATAGTAAAAGTATCACCGACTGATTTGTCTTTGATTGCCATGTAGGCTGGGGTTTGGGCACTGATGGCAAAATAGGGTATGCCGTCCGCAACAAATTTGCCCGCACCGATGCTCAAAAAAAAACGTCCTCGACTGGCTATTACGATAGCGCCATGTGTCGCAAACTGGTGTGGGGGCTGCTTGTCCAACTCGTCAAGAACCCTTAAGGCTGCTAATGCGTTGGACAATTGTTTGGCGTACATATCGCGTTGTCGCATCAGTTTAGTCCTATAGGCATCGTAGCGATCTACATTGGCACCATACTCGTTGCATTGCTGTTGTGCCGAATCCATCTCTTTCTGGGCAATATCTGCAACTTGTTGTTGCTGTACGATTGCAGCTGTGATTACAGCATGGCGTTGTTCTTCGCGTGTCATGGTATAAGTTTATGTTTCTGGTTGCAAAATTACATTTTTTTGGGGAATCAATCACTTTTGATTGTTGTTCAGCAAAAAAATGAAAGCGATTTCAAACCCTCTCAAAAGATACACACGGTTTATAGTACATTAGTTTCATAGCCTTTTGTGGAACTATCCATTTGAGATGCGCTCGCAAACCATTTATTAAGCCAGAGCAGACTCATCGAGATGGTGTAGGCAGAATACAACACAGGCGCAATTGTCAAGTGTAGCTACAATTGCGCCTGTTGTGGCAATACTGCCTGTAAGATGGTTATTTGGTGCGGCCAGGGTAAACTTTCAGTGCCTCTTCAAGGCATTTTACGGCATGCTGCAAGTCTTCTTTGCAGAGACAATAGGTAATACGGGCTTGATGACGGCCGTCTTCTGGATTGACATAAAATCCTGTGGCGGGTGCCATCATCACGGTCTCACCGTTATAGTTGAAGTCCGTCAGCAACCATTGGCAGAATTTGTCGCTGTCATCTACAGGAAGTTCTACGACAGTATAGAAAGCTCCTTTAGGATTTGGGCAGAAACAGCCCGGAATCTTGTTGATACCTTCTACGATAACGTTGCGGCGAGCCACATATTCGGCAGCCACTGCGTCAAAGTACTCTTGTGGAGTGTCAACAGCTGCTTCACCAAAAATCTGACCGAAACTTGGGGGCGACAAGCGAGCCTGCGCCAAGCGCATTGCAATGCTGTAAACCTCTTCGTTTTTGGTTACCATGCAGCCGATACGAGCTCCGCATGCGCTGTAACGTTTGGATACAGAGTCGAACAAGACCACGTTGTTTTCCAATCCTTCAAGTTGCATCACACTGAAATGTTCGTGCCCATCGTAGCAAAACTCGCGGTACACCTCATCAGCAAAAAGGAAAAGGTCGTGTTTCTTTACAATCTCCGCAACCTTCAGCAACTCCTCTTTGGTGTAGAGGTAGCCAGTGGGGTTGTTGGGGTTGCAAATCATGATAGCACGAGTCTTTGGTGTGATCGCTTTCTCGAAATCCTCAATTGGAGGTAACGCAAAGCCGCCATGGATGTCGCTCGGTATGGTCTTGATAGTGGCATCGCACAACTTGGCAAAGGTGTTGTAGTTGGTATAGTAAGGTTCGGGTATCAAAATCTCGTCACCAGGATTGAGACATACTGTAAAAGCAAATTGCAAAGCTTCGCTGCCGCCAGTGGTTACGATTATTTGGTCGGGCGTAATATGAATGTCGTGGCGCTCATAGTATTCGCACAACTTCTTGCGATAACTCATATTGCCTGCGCTATGACTGTAAGCCAGCACACCAATCTCGGTGTTGGCTAATGTCTTTAATGCACCTTTGGGAGTTTCAATATCTGGTTGACCGATGTTGAGGTGATATACATGGACTCCGCGCTGTTTGGCGGCATCTGAGTAAGGAACAAGTTTACGAATGGCCGATTGTGGCAACTCATGTCCTTTTTTGGAAATTTGTGGCATTTTGTTTTCTTGTATTGTTGGTTTGTATTTGTAAATAATCAAGACATTATTGCTGGGTGTTCTCGGTAGCAACTACATTGCCTTTGATTTTGAGCGTCACGCGCGAATCGTTAACGGCATTGCTGGTTACAGTGACAGATTTATTGAACCCACCTACATTGTTGGTGTTATAATGCACCTTGACGATGCCTTTTTTGCCAGGCATTACTGGCGCTTGGGTGTAAGAAGGAGTGGTGCATCCGCAACTTGCGCGTACGCCCGAGAGAATCAAAGGCTCATCTCCAGTATTAGTGAACTCAAACTCGCAGTTGCCGTTGGCACCCTTCTCAATAGTACCATAGTTGTGCTCAATTGAGGTAAAACTGATCTTTGGGCCAGGTAGGTTTTCAGTCTCATTCTTAGGAGTTTGGGCATTGAGGACACCCATCGAAAAAATTGCACAAAGTGCGAAAAGAACAAGTTTCTTCATGGCAATTATTGTTTTTTGTTTGTTGATTTTGTTTGATTTCTTGAGTTAATATCTGTTGTGGCAACCGCAACAGATATTTTTGCAAAAGTACTATTTTTTTGTAACACAAAAATAATTTTTATTGCATTTGTGGTTTAATCAAAAAAATAGACTAACTTTGCAATCGGTTTAGTTGTGCAGTGGTGAGTGCTGATGTGATGCACTTACTGAATGTAATACATGTATTTGTATTGCTTTTTGTGTATTTTGGGAACCTTAAGTGTTTCTCCTTTTGTTGTTTGGTGATATATGAAAATAGGGATACAAGCATCATTGTACATTTTCAGTTGAGCGACAAATATGAATATAAAATAATAACCAAAAATTAAAATTATGGCGTTTAAAGGACAAATCGTTATTGACATTGACCGTTGCAAAGGTTGCGGTTTGTGTGTCGAGGCCTGCCCGATGCATGTCATCGAGCTTTCCAAGCATGTTAATGGCAAGGGTTATAACTACTCTGAGGCTACTGGCGATGGTTGCATAGGCTGTGCAAGTTGTGCGATGGTATGCCCAGATGGTGTAATCTCTGTTTACAAAGTCAAATGTTAAACAAGTAAAAACGAGATAACTATGGCAAAAGAACTGAAATTGATGAAGGGCAATGAGGCTGTTGCCCGTGCTATGATTGCCAGCGGTGCTGATGGCTACTTTGGTTACCCTATCACCCCGCAGAGTGAGGTTATGGAAACTCTTATGGCAGAGCAACCTTGGGAAACGACTGGTATGGTAGTGCTTCAGGCCGAGAGTGAGTTGGCTTCCATCAACATGGTTTATGGTGGTGCTGCTACTGGTAAGAAAGTTGCTACATCTTCCTCTTCACCTGGAATCTCGCTGATGCAAGAAGGCTTTACTTATCTTGCTGGTGCTGAAATTCCTTGTGTGATTATGAATGCTATGCGTGGTGGTCCTGGATTGGGTACCATTCAACCAGCACAAAGTGATTATTTCCAGAGTGTTAAGGGTGGTGGTCATGGCGACTATCAGCTTTACACCATTGCTCCTGCAAGTGTGCAAGAGATGTACGATTTCGTATTTGATGCTTGGGATATCGCTTTCAAATATCGTATTCCTGTCCTTATCTTAACCGATGGCGCTATTGGTCAATGTATGGAGAAATGTATGACTCGCGATTATATCCCTCGTTGGACAGAGGAGGAGCGCAGGGCGAATGCTCCTTGGGCATGTTGGGGCAAGCCTGCCAGCCGTGGTCATAATATCGTAACTTCGTTGGAACTTGAGTCTTCTCGGCAAGAGGCATTCAACCAGAAATTGCAGGCAAAATACCGCACTATGGAAGAAAACGAGGTGAAGTATGAGGCTATCAACTGCGATGACGCCGATTATATTTTCGTTGCTTATGGTACATCTTCTCGTATTGCGATGAAAGCTATGCAATTGGGTCGTGAGAAAGGTTTGAAGATTGGTCTGCTCCGTCTGATTACCCTCTTCCCGTTCCCCAAAAAGAAAGTTGCTGAGCTTGCTAAGCAAGCCAAAGGCATGCTCTGCGTTGAGATGAGTGCTGGTCAGATGATTGAGGATGTCAAGCTCGCTGCCGAGTGTAAGGTGCCTATTGAGCATTACGGTCGTTATGGCGGAATGATTCCCACTCCAGAAGACGTTTTAGCGGCTATGGAAAAACAAATTATCAATAAGTAAGTTGGTTAACATCCGCTGGTTGGTTTGTACAAAACAAAGTTCGACAGCGGGTTTGAATCAAAATAACTTAATAATAAAGACATATTTATGGCAAATTTAGATATAGTAAAGCCCGAGAACTTGGTATATACTAAAACCAAAGTTCTTACCGATGCCACCATGCACTATTGTCCTGGCTGTGGTCATGGTACCGCACATCGCATCGTTGCCGAAGTTATTGATGAGATGGGTATTCAGGATCAAACCATTGGTATCGCTCCTGTAGGTTGTTCTGTGTTGGCCTACAATTATTTTGACGTTGACTTTGAAGAGGCTGCTCATGGTCGCGCCCCTGCATTAGCCACTGCCGCCAAACGTCTCAATCCCGATTTGTTTGTGTTTACCTATCAGGGAGATGGTGACTTGGCTGCTATCGGAACCGCCGAAACCATCCATGCTTGCAACCGCGGTGAGAATATCACGATGATTTTCATCAACAACGGTATATACGGTATGACTGGTGGTCAGATGGCTCCTACTACGCTGATTGGCATGAAGTCGCAGACCACACCTCGCGGTCGTAACATAGAGCGCAATGGTTATCCGTTGCGTATCACTGAGTTGTTGGCAACGCTCCCAGGTACCTATTTCGTATCTCGTCAGAGTGTGCATACAGCCGCTGCCGTCCGCAAAGCCAAGGCTGCTATCCGTCAGGGCTTTGAGAATCAGAAGTTGAAAAAGGGTGTTTCTTTTATCGAGATCTGCTCCAGTTGCAACTCTGGTTGGAAGATGACTCCTGTTCAGGCTAATAAGTGGATGGAAGAAAATATGTTTCCAAACTATCCTATCGGCGACATTAAGGTTGACGGTAAGTTGGTCGAGAGCGTGGATATTAACCGCATCGTAGTGGATCACCCATTAAGTGTGGTGAAGTAACGAAAAAATGTTTCACCGTTGGCAGGGTTTGGAGACGAGGTTGTCTGCTTATCCCTGTCAGCAAATCAACATCTATATAATATGACTGAAGAATTAATTATCGCTGGTTTTGGTGGACAAGGTGTCCTCTCCATGGGCAAAATTCTGGCTTATTCCGGCGTTATGGGAGATAAGGAAGTCTGCTGGATGCCCGCTTACGGTCCTGAGCAGCGCGGTGGTACCGCCAACGTTACTGTTATCATCAGCGACGAGAAGGTTTGTTCACCGATTATTAGCAAATTTGATACCGCTATCGTTTTGAATCAGCAGAGTCTTGACAAATTCGAGAACAGCGTCAAGCCTGGTGGTTTGTTGATTTACGACCCCAATGGAATTACTTCGGAGCCAACACGTAAGGATATCAATATCTATAAGATTGATGCTACCGCTAAGGCTCAGGAGATGGGTATTTCAAAGGTGTTCAATATGATAGTTTTGGGTGGTTTCTTAAAACTTAAGCCCGTTGTGAATGGAGAGTTTATCCACAAGGGTCTTGAGAAGTCGCTCCCAGAGCGTCACCACAATCTTATCCCTCAAAACGAGGATGCTATCGAACTTGGTAAGAGTTTAATCGAGGCTGTTCATACGTTGTAATAGTCTTATACCTCTAATAATAGTGGGACTACGAGCAATTCGTAGTCCCACTATTTTGTTGGCATCAGTTTGCGACTCACAAACAATCGCTAAATTCAAAAATTATTGGTGCCTGGTAAGAGATTTGAAAATATTGTTGTCCGCTAAATGGACATTAGTCATTGATATTGCTGTTATTTGTCATGTATAAGCCCTATAATCAAGTAAATACAACGGCTGTCTGGTAAAACTTTTGCTGTTGGTAGCGTTATGCTGATTGAAAAGTCCC
>JAGHVA010000032.1 GCA_018064565.1 Candidatus Colimorpha onthohippi | reverse complement strand
GGGTATCATTGATTTCAAGGGTTTCAAAGACCTATTCAAGATACCACGTGCCGATGCCGTTGTATTAGTTGTGGTATTTCTTGTTACCGTTTTTGTCGATCTGCTTACGGCTGTTGGTATCGGTATGGTGATTGCCTGCGTGCTGTTTATGAAGCGCGCCAGCGATTTGGTCGAGGGTGGTTACAGCTCGTCGGCGATGACCAACGACGACCTGCGCAAAGGCTTACCCGCACCGGCTCAAGCCAATTTTGACAAGAACATGCCATGGGCCGATGAAGGAGGTATAAGTGATGAAGTACGTAAGCATACGTATATCCAACGTCTAAATGGACCTATATTTTTTGGTACCATCAATAAGTTTAAGGAGGTGATGGAGGATGTGCCCACCGATGCTAAAGTAGTTATCATACGTATGAAATTGGTGAGCTTTATGGATCAAAGCGGTTTGTATGCTATGGAGACCGCTATCAAAGATTTGCAGGACAGGGGCGTGATGGTACTTATGACCATCATTCAACCACAGCCTATGTATATGCTCAAGACATTGAATGTGGTGCCTGCGTTGGTTCCAGATAATCACACGTTTAAGACCTTCGAGGAGTGTGTGTCGTTTTTGAATCAGTTAGAAATTAAATAAGTCAAAACAAATTCAATAAAAATAATTTTCACTATGGGTCGCGCATTTGAATATCGTAAAGCACGGAAACTGAAACGTTGGGGGCACATGGCCCGCACATTTACCAAGATTGGCAAGGAGATAGAGTTGGCGGTAATAGCCAGCGGTCCTGACCCGTCAAGCAACTTGCGTCTGCGTCTGCTTATGGCTACTGCCAAGAGTGAAAGTATGCCGAAAGAAAATGTAGAAAGGGCTATCAAACGCGCCACAGAGAAAGATACAAGTGCTTACAAAGAGGTCGTATATGACGGCAAGGGACCTCATGGTGTGGCTATTGTGGTCGAGACGGCTACCGACAATCCTACGCGTACTGTGGCCAACTTGCGTGCCGCTTTTGTTCGCGGCAAAGGTGAGTTGGGAACGATGGGTATGAACGATTTTCTGTTTGAACGTAAATGCTCGTTTGTCGTAGCAGGCAAAGAGGGTATTGATATGGACGAGTTGGAGTTGGAGCTGATAGATTATGATATTGACGAGGTGTTTAAGGACGAGGATGAAATTATGATTTATGCTGATTTCAAAAATTATGGTCCTATATCTAAGTATCTCGAAGAGCATGATTTTGAAATCAAATCGTTCAAGTTCGAACGGATTCCGCTTACCATGCGTGAGTTGAACGAAACCGAGCAGGAAGAGGTAATGGGATTGATAGAACGTTTGGAAAATGACGATGATGTCGTTAATGTATTTCACAATATGGCATGATTATGAAAAGTTTACAACAGCAATTCCTGTCGCGTTTTGGCGCAGAAGGCATGGTGTATGCAGCACCAGGTCGTATCAATCTTATAGGCGAACATACTGATTACAATGGAGGCTTTGTGTTTCCAGGTGCTATAGCGCAGTGTATGACAGCCGTAGTTAGACCTAACGGTACGCGTATGATACGTGCTTATGCCTTGGATTTGGATAGTTATGCAGAGTTTAGTTTGGACGACATGAAAGGTCCAGAACACAACCACCATCGTTATGTGTTTGGTGTGGCTCGTGAGATGATGGATCGAGGGGTAGCGGTGTCTGGTTTCGACACGGTTTATAGTGGCAATGTCCCATTGGGTGCAGGCATGTCTTCGTCGGCAGCATTGGAAAGCTGTTTCGCTTTTGCAATCAATGATCTTTTCGGTGATAATAAGATTACTAAGATGGAATTGGCAAAGGTAGGGCAGGCTACAGAACATAAATATGTTGGGGTGAATTGCGGTATTATGGATCAGTTTGCATCGGTTCACGGTCGCAAAAACTGTTTGATGCGTCTGGATTGCCGTAGCGGTGAGTTTGAGTATTTTCCATGGAATCCAGAAGGGTACCGCCTGCTGTTGGTCAATTCATGTGTCAAACATTCGCTGGTTGGATCTCCTTACAACGACCGACGTCGTAGCTGTGAACATGTGGCGGCTGAGATTGGAAAGACAAAAAGCGGCGTAGAGACTCTTAGAGATTGTGATTGGAACGATTTGGAACGCGTGCGCAAACAAGTGGGACAGGAGGATTACCGTCGTGCCCGTTTTGTTTTGGGCGAGGTGGATCGTGTTTTGGCGGTATGCGATGCCCTGAACCGTGGCGATTATGAGACTGTTGGAAAACAGATGTATCTCACGCATGAAGGGCTGAGTCAGGATTATGAGGTGAGTTGCGAAGAGATTGATTTTTTGGTTGATGTGGCACGTCGGTGTTCCGTAACGGGTTCTCGTATCATGGGTGGCGGTTTTGGCGGATGTACTATCAATCTGGTTCGAGATAGCCAATATTCTAATTTCGTTGCGACTGTTAAACGTGAATATCAATCTCGATTTGGGATAGAGTGTAAGATAATTGATGTTGAGATTTGTGACGGTGCCCGCCGTTTGGCATAGTTGCATTGAAGCTTAGGTCAGTAAGCATAGCGTTGCCTTGCTGAGAGATAGATGATGCCAAAAATCATCACGTTTTGAAAGGGCAATCGCATAGCGCAAAATAACCTTGAGCAAGTGTAACGTGCCTTGAGTAGGGTGGATAACAAAAATATAACACGTTCTAAAAGAACAAAAGAAAAGAGCCTCTGCATTGCAGAGGCTCTTCTTGTTATAATAGGTATTAGTCGATACTAAAACTTCGTTTAGTGTTTGATTATCATTCGTGTTTGGGTGCCTTGAGGTGTTGTGATATGCAGTGTGTAGGCTCCAGCAGATAAATTGGATAAGTCCAATCGGTTGTTGTCTTGAATTCGCGCTACAATATTTCCTACCATATCAACAATCACTACTTGATTGACTTTGGCGCCTACAATGGTGGCAGCACCTTGGGTTGGATTGGGATATATGGTCAACTGGGGCATGTTAGCATTCGATATGCTTTCAACAGGCTTGTTTTGAATGCTGTCGCCGCCTGTTATGTCGATACGAATATCATCAATGCGCAGTGCCAGTTGGGCATCGGTGGCGCAGTGGCGAAATGCAATGTATATGACTTTGCCACTATATTCGGTGAGGTCAATAAATACTTGTTTCCATGCAGTGTCTTTGTCTATCATCGTGTATCGGCGGACAACAGTATCGTAGCGAAGACTGTCGTACGAGGGATGAGAGCCGACGATGACTTCATAGTGTTCGGCTGGCAGTTTTTCATTGCCGTTGCGTTCCCACCATGAAAGCAGAATCGTTTCGGCATTCGGAAGTAGGTGAAAAGCTGGCGATATCAGCCAGTGGTCAGTGCCATAAGTGTTGGCGGAAAACGACATTACACAGCTTGAATGGTTGTGTCCGTAGTTGTGAACAGGTGTTGAATAGACGCTCCATCCAGCATCTTCAATGGCTTGATCGTCAAAGATGTTGTAACTTGTCCAGCAGTCTATATTGCCTTCAAAATCCTGAATGTAGGGATAAGTCGTAATAGGTTCACACATTTGTGCTACTTGAACACTGATGTTGTCTAACAGCAGTGCCGATGCGCCCCAATTCTCCCGATGGCGGATGCCTATCCAGATGGTTCTGCCTCGGTAGTGGGTTAGGTCTATCACGCGGCGTTGCCATGTAGCAGAGGTAAGCGTCTCACTCATCACCGGATTGTCAGTAAAGTCCGAAAAATTGCCTCCTCGTGTGGAAATATACACGTCATAGTGCTCTTCAAAAAGCACATCGTTCAAGGCTGCAACCCAAAAGTAGAAATTAACGCCTAATGCATCAGCAGGTATGGTGAATGCGGGAAATGTCAAAAAATTGTCAGGATTGCATGCTTCGATAGAGTCGTTGCCTCTGGAGTCCTTGATGGGTATGCCATCTTCATTCACAGCAATACGGATGGATAGCGATGCGATACACCCTTTGCCTTGTTGGGCATAATTATTGGTGTCGGAATAGTATTGAAGCCATCCCGTACCATCACCGTCCAGATCCTGTGTTTCAAAAAACAGCCTCGTGGTATCTTCAAAGTCATCGTTATAAGGAAAAACTGTAATCTGGGCAAACCCAAGACTACATGCTACCACAAATAATGCAAAGGCTAATAATTGTTTCATACGTGTTGATGTATTTGATTTTACTGATGATTGCTGCAAAAACGTATTTTAGATTAGACTGCACAACCCATTTTTCGTAGTGAGCCATACCGCTATCTACATGTATTTTTCATTTGCAAAAATACAATTAAATGTGAAATAATTTATATTTTTTTTGCTTTTTTTTTGCTTTTCTCCATCATCCTTTGTACAAACACCATTTTTAGTGTGATAGATTTAGGTTTTGCTGGTTCAAAAAAACGTCAACATTGCTTTTTTGTTTGTTAGTTAATCTTTATTTGTGTATCTTTGCTCTATATCTCGTAGAGATATCAATTCTATTAATGAGCGCACAATCATTTTGTTGCGTGTATTCTTAACATCAAACTAAATCTAATGGAAGAATCCATTCTGACGTCGGCTGCTAACAACGAACAGCCACAGCAAATTAGCCAAGATGCTAATACTAATCCAAATGCTACATTAAACCAGGTTGCAGAGCAAGAACAACAATCAGGTGAGACAGAAGCGGCAAGTGCCGATGTAAAAGCTGTCGAATCGCCAGAAGTTGAGGCGGAGTTTGTCGAACCAGATGTAGATTATAAAGGCATGAGTCGTGAACAACTGATTGAGACCATGCGTGGTTTGCTGGATTGTGAGGTACAAACTATCAAACATAGGGTGTCTGGCTTGCGTCAGTGTTTTAATGATTTAACAAAAGAAATCGAGAATGAGGCTTATGAAGCCTACTTGGAGGCAGGTGGCGATAAAGCAACTTACCAGCGGGTAGAAGACTCTTTGTCGATGGAGTTCCGTAAGTTGTATGAGACTTATCGTAGTCGCCGTCAGCAATATCTTGACGCTATAGAGGAGCGCAAAAAGCGCAATTTGGACGCCAAACGGCAGACTCTTGAAGAGTTGCGACAACTGTTGGAGTCAAATGAGGAAATCAAGGTTATCTACGACCGTTTCAACGAAATACAAGATCGGTGGAAAGCTATTGGGGATGTGCCTCGTGAAGAGCTGAACGACTTGTGGCAGAATTATCATTTTCTGGTTGAGCAGTTCTTCGCTAAGGTCAATATGGCAAAAGAACTCAGAATGTTGGATTTGAAACGTAACTTGGAACAGAAAATCCAGCTATGTGAGAAAGCAGAGTCTCTGATATTAGAAGATTCGTTGAACAAAGCGTTCAAAGAGGTTCAGCAATTGCGTGAGCAGTGGCGTGAGATTGGACCTGTTCCATCGCAGAATAATGAAGAGATATGGTCTCGTTTTTGCAATGCTTTGGATCAGGTTGAGACGCGTCGTCGTGAGTATTATGAGCAACGCAAGGCGGAGATGGATAAAAATCTGCTGGCGAAACAGGCTTTGCTGGAACAGGTTGAAACGCTTACGGCTACGATGCCTGATACAATAAAGAGTTGGAACTCGGTATCTGACGAGCTTAACAAATTGTTAGACCTCTGGAAATCTATAGGGGCGGTTCCTCATGAGATAAACGAGGAGTTTTGGGGCAAATTCAAAGGGCGTATTGACCAGTTTTACGTAGCCGAGAAAGCCTTTCTGAACCAGATGCACTGGTTCAGAAAGGCTTTCTTGGCTACGTAAAAC
>JAGHVA010000187.1 GCA_018064565.1 Candidatus Colimorpha onthohippi | reverse complement strand
GCGATAGATGGCGATAGATGCGATAGAGACCAAACTGAAAACTGAAATCAAACAAATAGAAAACATGTACGAGATGTATAACGACAAATTGTGTGTAAGTCAGAAGGACTGGGAGCGTGCGGGGCTGACGAAGGCGATGCTGTATAGCGATGTGAAGCGTGGCGATGCGGCGTTTGCCTGCCGCCGTCATGGCGGTGAGAGCCTGGTGGAGTTGGCGAGCATACGCCGGCAGGATCGCCGCGAGGCGTTGACTGCGCTGCTGGGCGACCCGAAGGGTGTGATGGCGGCACACATAGAGCGCGACGGCGGTGCGATGGCGTACTATACGAGCTACCGCACCGAGGCGGGCATGCCGCTGGGGTCGGAGATGGTGGAGCGGTGCGTGAACCGAGCCACGCTGTTGGGGAGCCTGACCCGATACCTGGAGCAGCGGTCGAGTGCGATGCGCCGCTATGGCAAGACGCTGAACCGCCGCGAGTGGCTACAGGAGGCGTTGGTGATGTGGTCGGAGTGGCAGCGTGAGTGCCCCTGCGGGGAGATAAGCAATGCGAAGACGCTGGACAGGCTGCTGCGTGCGTGGGAGAAGGAGGGCTACAGGAGCTGCATCAGCGGCAAGGTAGGCAACGACAACAGCCGCAAGGTGAGTGCGAGCTGCGAGCGGCTGGTGATGGCGTTGTGGCGGACGGCGGACAAGCCTTTTGTGAAGGAGGTGTATGCACGCTATATAGCCTTTGTGGATGGAGAGCGGGAGCTGTACGATAGGGAGAGCGGCATGCTGTTTCGCCCGCAGGACTTCCGCCATAAGGACAGGAGCCTCTTGATAAGCGAGACCACGGTGTGGCGGATACTGAAAGACGTGGTGAACGAGACGGCGGTGTATGCCGACCGCAACGGCAACTTCGACTACCAGAACAGCCGGCGGCCGAAGCATGTGCGCAGGGTTGGCCAGTGGAGCCTGAGCAAGGTGAGCATGGACGACGTAGCGCTGAGCCGCCAGACAGTGCGCGGGTGGGTGTATAAGTACATAGCCGTTGACGTAGTGAGCGGCTACTACTTCCGCCCCGCCTACGTGGTAGGCAAGCCTACGGCGGACACGGTGGTGGAGAGCATGCGCAACATGCTGTGCGAGCTGCGGGAGTTGGGGTTGCCCACGCCAGGCGAGCTGGAGGTGGAGCACCACCTGATGCAGGACATAGAATGGCTGGGCGAGGTGTTTCCGATGGTGCGGTTTTGCAAGAGTGCCACCGAGAAGCGCGCAGAGCACAACATCCGCCAGTTGAAGTATGGCGCTGCGAAGCGAGCGGGGCACACGATAGGCCGCTGGTATGCGAAGAGCGAGGCGTACAAGGCCGTGCGCAACAAGGTAGAGGGCGACTACGAGATAGCCGGGAGCGGCAAGGGCGTGGGCGGCTTGCAGCCACAGACGGTGGTGGCCGACGACCTGAACGACATAGAGGCGCACAACAACTCGCTGCATCCGAACCAGAAGCGCTACCCTGGCATGACGCGCCGCGAGGTGCTGATACAGATGGCGAACCCCGAACTGAAGACGTTGGAGGAGCGCTACCTACTGCGCTGGATAGGCAACCGCACCGCCACGAGCCTTACGAACAACAACTACTGCCTGGTGCAGGGCGAGCGGATGGCGCTGAAAGACTTTGGCACCCTGCGGCGGCTGGCGCCCAACAGCCGCAAGGTGGAGGCCTACTGGCTGCCAGAGGCAGACGGGAGCGTGGAGCGGTGCTACCTGTACCAGGGCGAGAGCTACATAGGCGAGGCGGAGAACATGGAGCAGTGGCGCTATAACGAGAACGCCATAGAGCGCACCGCGGAGGAGGAGATGAAGATGCTGTGGCAGGAGAAGCGGGTGGCGCAGTTTGACCGGATGATGCGCGAGGAGCGTGCTCAGGTGCCGCAGGTGGGGATGGTAGAGAAAGACAGCGGACGCTGGGATGTGGAGCGAGTGGAGGTGATAGCGGAGACAGAGCAGCCCCGCAACTACGAAGGCGATGAGAACGAGCCGACGACAGCGAAGGACTGGGGGCGGCTGGCGATAGAGAGCTTGTAAGAGAAAATAACGGCGTGCCTGCCGTCGGGGCGGACGGCATCTGATTAAAACAGCCTGAGGACGGAGGTATCGAACCCCTCCACGCCGACCAAGAAAACAATAACCATTAAAACCCATTGCAATATGATTACAACAGAACAGAAAGAGAAGATAGTGCGCGGCATGGACGAGGCGCGCAAGACCTTTGGCGGCACAGACGGCAAGTTTGCACAGATGCTGGGCATCAGCGCGAGCCAGTATAGCCGTGTGAAGCGTGGCGAGTGGGAGCAGGTGTTGGCGGACGTGGTGTGGATAGGGATAGCACGGCAGTTGGAGATAGAGCTGGTGGAGGGTAGGCAGTGGAACACCGCTGTAACGCCTGTGTTCACCTTTATCAGCACCCAGCTGGAGCGATGCCAGAAGGAGGGGTTGAGCAGCCTGCTGTGCGACCTGAGCGACATAGGCAAGACCTGGACCGCCAAGCGCTACCGCAAGACGCACAAGAACGTAGCCTATATAGACTGCTCGCTGAACAAGAGCAAGGCACAGCTGATAAGAGCCATAGCCAAGCAGTTTGGACTGGACGACCGCGGACGGCTGCGCGACCTGGAAGCCAACCTGTGCTACTACCTCAAGACGCTGGACAATCCGCTGGTGATACTGGACGAGGCAGGCGACCTGCACTACGAAGCCTTCTTAGAGCTGAAAGCCTTGTGGAACGCCACCGAAGGCTGCTGCGGGTGGTATATGATGGGTGCTGACGGCTTGAAAGCGAAGATGCAGCGGAGCATAGACTGCAAGAAGGTAGGCTATGCCGAGCTGTTTAGCCGCTTTGGCAAGCGGTACGGCACGGTGGTGCCGGTAGCCGACGAAGGCAAAGAGATGATGCGCGCCACCGCCTTGATGATAATCAAAGCCAACGGAGGCGAAGACGCCGCCAAGGTGCTGCGCAAGACCATGGGCGACGACGGCATGCCGAGCCTGCGCCGCATATACACCGAACTGAGAAAGAACCAATAACCCATTAAACACTTATACATCATGAAAAAGAATGACAAGATTACAGGCATGACCCCGACCCGAAGCGAACAGTGGAAACACGTAGCGTGCGTAACGCTGCTCCCCTTGCTAACCCTTGCAGTGCTATACAGCATCATGCTGGTAGCGAGAGGGTGGGCAGCGGCGATAATAGGCATAGCGGTATGTTCTGTGCTGCTGGCATGGGTAGGCTCGTGGGAGATGACGTACGAAGACACGTATTACCCAGAAGAGGACGACAACTACACCGGCGACGACCTGTACGAATAACCCACCCAAACACCCAAACTGAGATGAAAAGAGCCTACAGCGTAAGCAATATGGACACAGCCACCTTCCGTGTGATGGAGCTGGATGGGGTGTGGCAGGAGGCCTTAGGACAGCCAGAGCTGAGCGGCAGCTGGATGATATACGGGATGCCGAAAAACGGGAAGACAAGCATGGCGATGTGCCTGTGTGCCTACTTGGCATCGAAAGGATACCGAGTGGCATACAACAGCGTAGAGGAGGGCTTGAGCCTGAGCCTACAGGCAGCGGTGCGCCGCTACTTTGGGAGCACGGCACGCAACTTTGTAGTGATAGACAAAGAGAGCGTGGAGGAGATGCGCGAGCGGCTGTCGAGACGCAACAGCGCACAGGTGGTGGTGGTGGATTCGGTGCAGTTTTTGGGGCTGACATTCAGCGAATACAAGAGTTTGAAAGAGCAGTTTCCGCACAAGCTGTTTATCTACATCAGCCACGTAAGCGGACAGCAGCCCGATGGCAAGGTGGCGTGCAAGATATGGCGCGACTGCAACGTGTACATGCGGGTGGAGGGCTTTAGAGGCTTTCCAGTAGGGCGCTACGGAGGAGGCGCCACGATAGACGCCGACCCCGTGCGCGCCCAAGAATACTGGGGGAACAGATAACAACTAAAAACAGATAAAAACCATGAACGAGACAATGAACAAACACACCGACAGCCAGCGGAGGACGATATTTGGGCTGTTGGGGTTGGCAGGGATGGACAGAGAGATGCTGGCCACGGTGATAGACTGCGTAACGGTGGGACGCACGCAACATGTGAGCGAACTGACCGAACAGGAAGCCGATGAGGTGATAGACCAGCTGCACGACTTTGCCCGGGAGCAGGGGCGCAGCAGGGTGATGCGGATGGACGAGGTGTGGCGCAGACGAGTGATAGCAGCGGTGTTTGGCTATTTAGACAGGATAGAATTTGACTATACCAACGTAGAGAACAGGCTGCAATATGTGAAGCGCATAGCCTGCCGCGCAGCAGGCGAAGAGGACTTTAACAAGATAGACAAGCTGACGTTGCAGCGGCTGTATAACCACTTTGTGAGGCTATGAGAGAGATAGGATACGAGCAGCTACTGGTGCAGTCGGAAGGCTGGCACGTAGTGATAGACAAGCGAGAGAGCCGCCTCACGCTACGCCACGAGAGCCACCGCGACAAGGAGTGGAGCTACGCCACCATGGAGGAGCTGCTGGAAGACGCCAAGCAGCGAGGCATAACCCTGACGGTGGGCGACATACACTACATAAACAACAGCGAGCAGCGGCGGCAGACCCACCTATACCTGCTACAACAAACATACGGAAAATAACAATTAAAACACACAAAGACCTATGATAACAACAGAAGTAACGAACAACACCCTGACCCTCGAACCCCTTGAAGAGCAGTACTGGCCCACCCGCAGCCGAGCGGAGTTGAACAGCTGTGTGAGCGTCCATACTGGCACGGTGATATACTACACGCTGCCCCGTACAGGCAACCAGTGGCACCGAGCAACGATGCAGATCAACGACGAGCGGCTGGCGGTAGCGGTAGCCTACCGGCGGCACTACCTGCCGGTAGAAGCCACGGTGGTGGCTACCGAGCCCTACTACAGGCGCTGCAACAGCGCGGCTATAAGTTAGGGCTGGCGGGGGGGCGGGGGAGATAGGGCTTCGGCAAGAATGCCGAAGAAATGCAAAATGCAGAGGCGGGGGAACAGAGGGAGCGGGGAGGACGGGGCTGACCTACTACTGGACAGTGAAGGACGGAGTGGCAGCCAAGCAGCTGCGCGGCAAGTTGCGTCGGCTGATGGAGGAGCGCGGACAGAGCGAGGCGTATGACGAGCTGGAGGTAGCGGAGCACTTTGTGCGGCGGGCGTGGGAGGTGAGCGATGGCTGGGAGCGCGAACGCTTTGGGATGGCTCAGATAAACAGCAACTACAACAGTTACCTAAACCGCATAATCAATGGAAGCAGAAAAGAGCAGCAAAGTGCTGCCGGCGACAGTTACAAACGACAAATACTTGCAGAGTTGTACACCTCAGGCGTTGAGGGGTAGGCTGGTGAGTGTGCGCACGCCAGCCGAGGCTTTGGCACTGGGCGAGCCCTCGATGGGGGCTTTGGTGCGAGCCGAAGGAGGCGACGCTAAGCGCATCAAAGCCATCGTCAAGTTGCAATGTGTGTATATGAACGATATGCTGAACCTGCCGAGGGGGCTGAGCGAAGCCATGATAGAGCGGATAGCAGAGACGGCAGTAACACGCTACAGGTGGCTGACGATACCCGATGTGCAGTTGATATTTGAGCGCGCCATATCGGGGCAGTGGAACGGAGGCAACTACTACTCGACGGTGAATGTGCCGATGGTGGAGAGCTGGTTTGCCCGCTATGCCGACGAGCGGATGGACGCTGCCGAGGCACGCAGCATAGAAGAGGCAGCACAACACAAAGAGTGGTACGAACGAGGGAGCGAAGCCGACTGGCGCAGACGCATAGAACGAATGATGAAAAAATAAAACCAATACCGATGAAACGAAGCAGGATTAACGTATTGAAACGCTACATAGACATACAGCGGCTCACCAAGCAGCACTATGTGGAGGGGCTGACCACCTATAGCGGGCTGTGGCGGTTTAGGATAGAGCCGATATACCACATCAGCTACCAGCAGTATATGCGCATACTGGGCATAGGCGGGCTGGAAGCCGAGCTGGAGCGAGAGCAGCAGCGGCTGAATATCCACAGCAATTACGTTGACCCTGAGTTAAAGAACCAGTTAAACCTATTTGACCAGTTATACCATGAAACAGATAATGATTGACCTACAGGAGTACCTGATGGAAGTGGTGCCGCAGTTGCGCCATGTGGATCGCAACTGGAACCAGCTAAGCTACGAGCAGCCGCCTGTGCGGTGGCCGTGTGCCTTGATAGACATAGAGCAGATAGACGCCACCGAGTTGCGAGGCGGGCGGCAGATGGCTACCGCTACGGTGAGCGTAACCCTTGCCGACCAGGTGTTGGGGCGCACAGGCGGAGGGATGCTGCCAACGGCAGTGGCAACGGGAGCCACCGCCGCCCAACGGGAGTCGGTGTATGCCCTGATAGACCTGTGCGAGCTGGTGCGCCGCTGGCTTACCAACTACAGCGGACATACGCCAGGCAGCGAATACCAAGGGCTGATACTACAAAACATCACCCACCAGTATAGCGACAAGAGCTATGATGTGTATAAGCTGACCTTTAGCACCGCCTTTGTAATGGGAATGTAACACCGTTGCAACAATATTGAAACACCAAAGCCCGAGACATAGCATGCCTCGGGCTTTTGCTATTGGGGGGTGTGGTGGTGGTTGGGTGGTAAAAATTGCCACAGCTGTGGTGGGATCATTTTCGTAGGGTCAGGCAAATGATATGGCACATGCCTATTCGGGGTGGAACACCAGGTCGAGCCCGTAGAAGATGATACGGCGGAGGTAGGCACGCATCTCCTGCTCGTCGATGGGGTGGTCGGGGTGGACCTGATAGTGGATAACCTGCGAGGTGGAACGAGAGGCGTTGGAATGAGCCACGCTGTATGCCATGCAGCGGTGCGCACCTATGGTGTTGCCGCCCTGAGTAGAGCCGTCTTGGAGGTTGGAGCCGGCAATCTGGCGGTAGAGGTGGTTGGGGGTGCCGTTGGGGCGTTCGGTCAGGAGGATATTGGCCATCGAGCCGTCCTCGATCCAGATGCCGCAGCCGTTGCCATGGGCTTGATGATAGAGCGGGTCGTCGAAATAGCGAGCGTTGAGCAGCCGCTCCACCACCATAGGCTGCGCTATGTTGGAGTAGAGACTGACGGTGCGGTTGAAGTAGTCTTCGGCCATCAGAGCCTGCGAACGGTTGTGGCGGAGGAAGACATCGATAAGCGCCATCAGAAGGCTGCCGTTGCGGAAGCGCGGAGGGGTAACGAGCCGCACGATATTGTCCCAAGGTATAAACATAGGTTGAACGAATTAAAGCGAGGGTTAAATTTCTTCGATAAGGGTGTAAGCCTCATCGCTGAGGCAAGAGAGCGAGAACTGCTGATTGCGCAGCCCCTTGGTGGCAGGGAACTGGTAGGACTGCACCACGAGGCGGCTGATGCCGAACGCCTCTTGGAGCAGCGGGCATACACAGAGGAGGGCTTCGGGGCGGTCGAGCAGCGCACGGAGGGTGGAGAGCATCTGCGAGAGCTCGTCGGGGTCTTCGCCAATAAGCACGCTTTTGATATCCACCTTGTAGTCGTCGGCATTCCAGAACTCCTTGATAGTGCCGCGCATGGTGCTTTGCGCCACCTGTCGCTGTGCGATGGAGTTGCTGCCGCTTACGGAGATAACAGGATCCACAGGCAGCTGCATAGAGAGCGACCCGTCGGCGGTGGAGAGCGTGAGCGGGCAGAGGTAGAACGTATTGCCCGAGGTGGTGAGCCCGCCTGAGGCGTTGCCTGCCACATCGGCATAGTTGACGATATTAAGGCTTGTAGGGGCATCGACAATGCCGATACGGCGCGCCCAGAGTGCGAGGGCGGAGGCGTTGGATTGGAGGTTGTGGATATTGGGCATAGCGGGGTTAAGGTTTGCGGGCTATTTTGAGTAGATATTTATCGACGGCATCGTTCAGTTCGCGCATCAGCTGAGGGTGGTTGCCCATAAAGCGGCGTTGCGGGATGGTGGTGTGGTGGCCACGGCCAG
>JAGHVA010000132.1 GCA_018064565.1 Candidatus Colimorpha onthohippi | reverse complement strand
TGCAGCGTTATGGTGCTGTCGCAATTCTGCGCATCCTTAAATGTATAGGTAACATTAGTGGTACTCTCCGTGTAAGTAATATGGTCTATCCATGTAAAGCTATCACAAGTTGTTTGGGTATCTGCCCCCAATCTTGTTGGCTTGATAGAGATAGTACCTGTCAGTGATACGGTGCCACACATAGCGGAATCTTGATTGCTACTGGCTATACACGTATAATGATAGACGGCAACTGCGGTGGGTGTGACAGTAGGCGCACCCGAGATGGTATGGGTAGCATCGTTGTACGATAGTCCATCTGGGAGTCCTATCACCTCGACTGCTGCATGGGCTGTAGTGAGGACTATTGGGGTTATAGAATCGCCCTGACAGATGGTTTGAGAGGTGTCGGCTGTTCCCGTCAATGTGGGGATAGGGGCCTGTTTCAGTGTCAAGGTTGCCAATGAGTCGCAGCCATGCTTAGTATGGTTGAAGTAGGTTTGATTGGTTACAAAAGAAGCGATTGTTTCGCCTTGCCACTGGTAGGGCAACATGTCTTCGCAAACTACATGAGTTGTAGTATCGTTGTATGCAGGATTGATTGTCCAGTAAGTAACGGATATGCTGTCGTACCCGTCATCAAAAAATGTAGTATCGCTCATTGAAGTATCGCCTGCATGCGACCAACCAGACAATACCGAAGGGACAAAATGATGTTGAGATTCAGCTACCAATATGTTATCGAAGGCAGCCCACGCTCCACCCATATCCACATTGATAAGTTTGAGATAAAGTTGTCCAGTGGGAAGATTGGGGAGTGGTATTGAGTATCGCGACCAATGCTCCCAATCAAAATAGTCCTTGTTTTTCTTGTACAACACTGGCGTATCAAACTCTATGCCATCGGTCAAGCCATACGATAGTTTGAGTGTGTCAATGCTATTGCTTGTAATTGTTGTACTTTGCCAAGTGGTATAGGATCTGCTTGAGTAATCGAACGAGATTGATATGTTTTGAGGATTGGTGATATTGATTGGTGGGAGCACTACCACACTATGGTTGCCGCAACTTGACGTGGTACCGTTGCCTGTAATTCGGCGACTTTGGTAAAGAGCGTTGCCAGGGTTGCCCGTCAGCGTTTCGCTGGCGGCACCTACGATATTGGAGTAAGCCGCTTCGAGTGCTATCGACGACTTGACCTTCCATGGAGAGGAGCCTGTGCCTGCATACGATTTCCAGCCAAGGGGCAACGCAGAACTATTGCTAAAGGTTTCGAACAGGAGCGTATCGGTACGGGACGAAGTAGTGTCGCCCTGGCAGATTGTGTCGTAGCGAGTGGTTCGGATATGAATGGTGTGAGTCACCAAACTGTCGCAACCAGTGGCAGAGGGAAGGACATCCAACTGCTGCGTTGGCCGAGGGAAGATGAGGTTATGCCATGTTAGTGGAAACTGATCACTATTGACTACACTATCGTATGTGCTGATGTCAGCGTTTTTAGCTATATGCCAAGTAATTTTGACGATACTGTCGTACTGGCCTGTGGAGGAGATGAGTGTGTCGTAGGTTGTGATTGTGGATCCCACCGCAGCTGACAATACTGCCAGGGGGATAGGACGTCCAGCGAGCTGGCGGGTAATAAGTACCTCATCGATAGCTACTGGTGGCAGTCCGTTGGCGTTGTCGCTCTCGAATGCAAAGTAATAAAGTCCTTTGGAGAGGGATGAGAGCTGACGGCTATATGTATGCCAATTGTTGTCTTCAAAAGCGATGGGCTCTAACTGGGTAAATGACCGGTCTGCACGGTGTCCGTATTTAATCCGAACTCGATTGTGAGTGGTGGCAGTGCCATGATAGCAGTATTTGAAGGTTATGGTAGTTTGGTCGGGGTAGGCAATTGGTATTTGCGGTGTTGCAGCAAGGGCATGCTGACTGGCATTGGATCCGATACCATACAGCGCTTTGTTTCCGATAGCGGGTGTTAAGCCGTCTTCGTTGCTGCTGATTTTCCAGTTGGCGGCTGAAGGCTGCGTAAGGGTCCATAATGGGGAAAAGCCATTTTCGAAGTTTTCATAAAATAGTGTGTCGATGGTTTTGGATCCGTGGCAGATAGTGGTGTCTAATGTTGTATAGTTGTTCTGTGTTGGGCTTTGCGCAAAGACGGTGAATGCTGGAACTATAAATGATAATAGTCCTACTACATAATATAATAGTTTAACATTCATTTTGTTACCGTATAATTAGATATATAGAGTGAGTGTGGGTGCAAAGGTACTACTTTTTATTTGTATGTGTGAGGGCTGTGGTGGTGGGGGGAGGATGGTGGGGGTGGTGGAGGTGGGGATGTAAGTGTGGGATGGTGGGTTGGTGGCTGCTGAGGTTCTGCACGTTACGGTGGATGGTACGATATGGTATGAAAAGGTTCAAAATGGGTAATAAAAGGGGTGTATTTTTGCGGCGAGATGGTGAGTTCTGTGGGGTTGATTTGAGCTAACAAATAAAGGGATAGGTTATGGAGATAAAAACGGCATATACGAGGCTGAGGCGGGAGGTGGAGAAGACGGTGGGGCGGACGATGGAGTCGCCATCAGATTTTAGTATTCTCTCGCGAGATATTCGCAAGCGGACTCACGATACGGTGAGTGCTACGACGCTGAAACGGTTTTATGGGTATGTGCGCGGGGGTGGTGTGCCGCGCACTTCTACGCTTTCGATTCTGTCGAGGTATGTTGGGTATGAGGGGTGGAATAGTTTTTTGAACTCGGATGGTGTTGAGTCGTGTTTTTTGTCTGACTATGTGATTCGGTCGGAGGGGATGTTGGAGGGGGACATGGTGCGGTTTGGATGGAATCCAGACAGGATGTGTGTGGTTC
>JAGHVA010000189.1 GCA_018064565.1 Candidatus Colimorpha onthohippi | reverse complement strand
GCATTGCTCGTTTAGTTGTTTTCAAATTATGTGCCAACAAGTATATCGTTGCCATTATTTTTTGCGAGGTTAATTGTTTTTTTCGTACTCATTAAAAGTTGTGTCTTTCTATAGGAATGTATGTCCAAATTACAACATTTTGCACTCCTTCGGCATTCTTGCCGAAGTGTCTTTCCATAGGAATATGTGTTACACAGATTACAACATTTTGCACTTCTTCGGCATTCTTGCCGAAGTGCCTTTATAGATTTTTGTACACAGATTACAACATTTTGCACTCCTTCGGCATTCTTGCCGAAGTGCCTTTCTATAGGAATATGTGTCCAGATTACAACTGATTTCAAATCTGCTTTTTCAAGAATTTTTGCATACAATTGCAAGAGTAGTTGAATTTTGGTCTGGAATCTATCTCGATGGACTGCAAAATCAAAAAATCCATAATGTTCAAAAAAATATGTATCTTTGCACACTTATCGAAGTGGAACCTATAGTGGGTATTTTTGAATATTAAACTAAAAATCATATACTTGTACCATGGGAATCATTGGAAGTATTCGCAAGCACTCGTGGGTGGCAGTAGCCATCGTGGGTATCGCAATTATCGCTTTTATCGTAGGCGACTTAACCAAAAACCGCAACGGTTTGCCTGATGTAGGTGTAATCAACGGAAATACGATAACCAATCAATATTTCACAACTCAGACAGAGGAGTTTGAAGCGAATTATAAGCGTCAACAAGGTGTTGATCAAGTTCCTTCGGACGTTGACTATCAAATTCGTGAGCAGGTGTGGCAGAATATTGTTGAAGACAATTTGATGGGAGCTGAATATGACGCTCTCGGTATGGTTGTCTCCAATAGTGAGGTAAGCGATATGTTTGGTGGCACTTTTATACATCCTTATCTGCGTCAAATGTTTACGAATCCTCAAACTGGATTGTATGACTATAATCAGGTGAAATACATTACTGACAATTTCGACCAGTTGGATACCAATATGCGTTTGCAGTGGATTGAGACTGAAAAATTGGTAAAGAAGGATCGTCTGCAGCAGAAATACCAGTCGTTGATAGCTCAAAGTTTTTACATGCCCGTGGCTATCGCCAAACAAGTTGCAGCAATCGGGTCTAAATCCAGTCAGGTGGATGTAGTCTCATTGCCGTATGCTAATCTAAAGGATGAAGAGGCTGCCGTTACGGAGAAGGATTATCAGAACTACTATGACAAGCATAAAGCAGAGTTTCGCGTCCGTGAGGAGATTCGCAATCTGGATATGGTGGTCTTTAATGTGGTTCCAACTCAGCAAGATTTGGCAGATATCCAAGCCGATGTAGATCGCGTGTGGGGCGAGTTTCAGACAATTGATGCTGAAGAATTGCCATATCTTGTAAGCAGTGAGTCTGACCATAGTTACGACTCCACTTATCGTAAGAGCTCCGAGTTCAACCCAACAATTGATACTTTGGTATCGAAAGTGGGCGAAGGTGATTTTATCGCTCCTCGTATAGTGGATAACCAATGGATGATGGCCAAGGTGGTTAAAACGGCAGTGCGTCCAGATAGTCTGCGTGCAAGTGCCATATATATCCTCAATCAAAAGGCGGGCGGCAATATTTTGCGTTCGGACGAAGAAGCCAAAAATTTGGCAGATAGTATTGTGGCTTTGCTGCGCAGCGGTAAGATGACTTTTGAGGCAGCTGTAAATGCGTATAGTGATGACCCCAATAAGTCCCAAAATGGTGGTGATATGGATTGGCAGTTGGATGGCGGTTATGGATTCTTGAACGAAGAGATTGTTAACAACCCTATTGGAGGTGTTTTTGTTCACAAACATCCACAAGAAGTGGGCTATTTTATTGTGAAAGTAACCGACAAAACGCCTGCTACAAAGAAATATCGTTTGGCGTTGATTACCAAGCAGATTGTGCCTTCTGAGAGCACTGTGCGTGCTGCTTTTAACGAAGCTCACAATTTTGCTGCCAACAACCGTACGGTAAGCGAGATGAAGGCTGCCGCTGCTGCTGGAAGTATGCAGGTTCGTCAGACACAGGCTACCGCAATGATGCAGAACGTGAACGGGATCCCCAATAGCCGTAGTATCATTCAGTGGGCTTTTAATGAGAATAGTGAGATTGGCACTGTGGCAGATCAAGTGTTTGAGTCCGAGAATATGTTCGTTGTTGTTGCGTTGAGCGATATTTTAGAAAAAGGATATGCTAAACTGAACCAGGTTCGCGATATGATCGACAATCAAGTCCGCATTGAGAAGAAGGCAGAAGTCTTGATGGCTCGTGCGGGTGAGGCTGTGAAAAATGCCAAATCTATCAGCGATGTAGCAACAAAATTGAACGTAGCAGTTGACACAGTTGCTGATGTAACGTTCAGCAGTTATTATTTCGGAAAGTTTGGTATGGAACCCAAGATGTTAGGCGCTGTTGCTGCGGCTAAGACTGGCGAACTGATGAACCCAGTGCAAGGAGCTCAAGGTGTGTATGTGGGTAGTGTGGTCTCAATGGTGAATATGGAGGATGCCAATGTGGATGCCATCCGTATAGGCATGGAGCAGGGTTATATGCAAAAAGTTCGCTCGTTGAGTGTGGTGTTGCGCGACCAAGCTAAAATCGTTGATCAACGAAATAAGTTCTATTAGTAGCAGGCGAGTGGCAGTGATTATCGACGAGTGAAGATATACAACAAGTGAATAGTGGAAAAGTTTGTATGGTGGACATTCATCATGCTTTTCATCTATTCGCTTTTTCGTTTCATACAAAAACGAGGTCGTATAAATCTAATAGTTAGGATACCGTACTATTGTCTATTAAATCTTACATAAAGAGGGTTTTGACTCGGCGTTGGCCAGAGTTGCAGCATTTTTGGCAGCCATTCAAGGATGTATTCCATAATAAGCATCGTTTTGTGGTGGTCGATACGCACACGTTGAAAGAGAAATTCTCTTTTCAGTTGTCTGGCCTAAACGTATTTATTACCGTTGGTATCAGTGTGATACTATTGGTGGTGGTTACGTTTCTGCTTATCGCTTTTACTTCATTGCGTGAGTTGATTCCAGGGTATGCCAATTTGGAGATGGTTGAGCAAACCTACCGTAATGCAGCAGTTATCGACTCGCTGGAAGTGAAAGTGCGTCAACAGGAGTGGATGCTGGTAAACATCAAAGATGTGTTGAGCGGTAAGCAGATGCCTTCGGCTAAGGAGGCGGAAGCTTGGAGCGATTCGGTGGCAGCACTTGGTGTAAGTGCTTCGCAGTATTCACGGTCAAGGGCTGACAGTTTGTTACGTCTTTATGTAGAGGAACAAGATCCTTCTGCAAAGAGGTGTTTGTCGCAACCAAAAAATATCTCTCAGCATGAGTCTAAGTCGCCAGTCGTTGTTGGGGGTGTAGGTAGTCGCGGGGGAGCCAAGTTGTATGCGCTATCTAATTTGCTAACTGTACCTTTGCGAGGACGGGTTATCTCTTCGTTTAATGAATCATTGCGCCATTTTGGATGTGATTTGTCGGTAATGAAAGGATGCGAGGTGGTGTCTATCTATATTGGAACGGTTGTTTTTGCTGATTTTGTGTCGGGTTTAGGTAATGTGTTGGTTATCCAGCATCCAGGCAATATGATGTCGGTTTACGCTCATTGTTCGTCATTGTTGAAAAGACAAGGCGACAGGGTTCGCATGGCTGAGCCAATTGCCATGGTAGGCGTACCCGCTTCGTTAAGCACAAGCGAGTCAAATCTCCATTTTGAATTGTGGATAGATGGGAAGGCTGTGGATCCTAATCAATATTTTGTTTTTTAACCAGTAATGACGTTGTGTTGTTTTGAAGAGGTTAGCCATATTAGGTAGCACGGGGTCGATAGGTACGCAAACACTCAATGTGGTTCGTCGCAATCCTGACCGCTATTCGGTTGAGGTGCTTTGTGCTGGTTCCAATGCAGACTTACTGATAGCGCAGGCGCGTGAGTTTGTGCCTAATGCTGTTGCTATTGCCGACGATAGTCAGTATCTCAAGGTTCAGGAGGCGTTGGATCCGTTGGATATCAAAGTCTTTGCCGGTACCGAGTCAGTTGCAGACTTGATGGAGATGTCAACCATCGACATGGTTGTGGCTGCCATTGTTGGCTTTGCGGGTTTGGAGCCTACCATGCGTGCCATTGAATACAAACATCCTATCGCATTGGCAAATAAGGAAACTATGGTGGTGGCAGGTGCTTTGGTAACAGCAGCCGCAAACCAGTCGGGTGTCCCTATCTTGCCAGTGGATTCTGAACATTCGGCAATATTTCAATCAATGGTGGGCGAGTCAGGTGAGTGGGACGCAGATCATGAATGTTTTGTGAGTGCGGTGGATAAAATTTTACTGACGGCATCAGGCGGCCCATTTCGAGGCATGTCAAGACAGGATTTGGAGAAAGTTTCACTCGCTGATGCTCTCAAACATCCTAATTGGTCTATGGGACGTAAGGTTACTATCGATTCGGCAACCTTGATGAACAAAGGATTAGAGGTGATTGAGGCCAGATGGTTGTTCGATGTTCCAGCATCTCAAATCGATGTTTTGGTGCATCCGCAGTCGGTAGTACATTCGATGGTTCAGTATCGTGATGGTAGCATAAAGGCTCAATTGGGTGTTCCAACTATGGAAACCCCTATTCAGTATGCGTTGAGTTTCCCTGAACGTATCGAGAGTCATCTTCCAAGATTAGATTTTACACAATATCCTAACTTGACGTTTGAAAAACCAGACCGTGATACTTTTCGTTGTCTGGATATAGCGTATGATGCTATTGATAAGGGTGGCAATGTGCCGTGCGCAATGAATGCGGCTAACGAGGTGGTTGTGCAACGCTATATTAACAATGAGTTGCCGTTTTTGGCTATTCCTGACGAGGTTGAGCGTTTAATGAATCAAGTCCCGTTTATACAGTCGCCATCTCTTGAGCAGTTAAAGCAGACGCACCAGCAGATTGTGTCGATGGTTTTGTAGTTACTGTGGAATAAAATTGTATATATTGATATGAAGGTTTTAGCACTCTTACTTAGTTTATCTTTATTGGTAGTTACTCACGAATTGGGTCATCTTTGTTTTGCTAAATTATTCAAGACTCGTGTCCGTAGGTTCTATCTTTTTTTTAATTGGGGATTCTCAATTTTTAAGGCAAAAAAGTTTAATGGGAAATGGCATTTCCTATTTTTCAATGTCAATACTCCTGAAGAATGGGATGAGAAAAATTTGTCCGAATCCGATAAGAATAACACCTTGTGGGGTATTGGTTGGTTGCCGTTGGGAGGCTATTGCGATATAGCGGGTATGGTGGATGAGAATAAAAAGGCTGACGAATTGCCTGAAGTTCCACAACCGTGGGAGTATCGTACTAAACCAGCGTGGCAACGTCTTTGTATTATCAGTGGAGGAGTGTTGGTAAACTTTTTATCGGCATTGCTTATTTATTCTTTTGTGTTTGCCCATTGGGGCAAAGATGAGTTGCCAATGCAAAATGCCACGTTGGGATATGAGTATGATCAAATACTCTTGGACGAGGGTTTTCAAAATGGAGATATCATCTATACTATTGATGGCGATTCTGTTGACAATTGTTCGGATGCGCAGCGCAAGTTATTGGTGGACAAACCCAATAGTGTTGCTCTTAAAAGAGGGGATAGTATAGTGAATATTGACATGTCGAATAGCAATATTACAGAGCGTGTCAACAAGGAACAGCCGCATGGCTTAATTACCAATATCCGCATGCCTTTTGTGGTCAAGGATTTTGTGCCAGGGTCCCCAGCAAAGGATGCAGGCATCATGGTGGGAGATAGTGTAGTATCGTTGGATGGAATACCTATGACATGTTATAGTGAGATAAGCACAGCATTGCAAGAAAAGGCAGGTAATGATATTTGTGTGGGGTTGTATCGGACTCATGCCGATAGTTTGGTTTATGTTGAAATTGCTATGCAATTGCCGAGTGATGGTAAGATGGGCGTTCAGCTCAAATCTGCAAACGAGGTCTTCCAAGTGAGTCATGTGGATTATAACCTATTCCAAGCGGTAGGTGAGGGTGTTAAGTATGGCTGGAAAACCCTTGTAGAATATGTCTCTTCGCTCAAGATACTCTTTACCAAGGGTGGCACTCAAAGTTTGGGTGGGTTTATTACGATGGGAAGCATTTTCCCTAAATATTGGGATTGGCAATCGTTTTGGGAGATAACAGCTTTGCTGGCGGTTATTTTGGCTTTTATGAACATTATCCCTATTCCAGGTCTTGATGGAGCATATATTGTGTTCACCATTTGGGAAATTATTACGCACCGTAAGGTGTCAGATAAAGTGATTGAACGTGCCAATACAGTTGGATTTATATTGCTGATGTTGTTATTGTTGTTAGCTAATGGCAACGATGTGTGGCGCTTGATTCGTGGTTGGTTTTAACAATATCATTATTTGAGATTTTTATAGTTCAGTAACTTTCAGCAGTTCATTAGACATCTCTTGAAAAAGCTGGATCAGTTGATATTACGTTCCTTTGTGGGACCGCTGGTGTTGACATTTGTTATAGCGGTCTTCGTGCTGCTTATGCAGTTTGTGTGGAAATATATCGATGATTTGGTGGGGAAAGGGTTGGATTTTGCTGTAATAGCGGAGTTATTGTTGTATGCTTCGGCTACGTTTGTCCCGATGGCATTGCCAATCTCCGTACTTTTTGCCTCTATTATGACAATGGGTAATTTTGGTGAGAAATACGAGTTGATTGCTATGAAGGCAAGCGGTGTTTCAGTGCGTCGCATTATGGTTCCGATGGCTGTGGTTGCATTGCTGCTTACTGGTGTGGCTTTCTATTTTGCCAATAATGTCATGCCTACTGCGATGTTGAAATACAAGATGACACTCTATGACATCACACGCAAAAAACCCGCTGTCAATATCCGCCCAAGTCAGTATTATACCGAAATTGATGGGTATGTAATTAGAGCAAACCAGAAGGATGACGATGACCGTACATTGCGTGATGTGATTATCTACGACCATTCGCAAGGTCTGGACAACACTAATATTGTCGTGGCAGATAGAGGCGTAATGCAGTCAACGCCAGACGATAGGTATTTGGTTTTTACATTATATGAGGGTTATACATACAGCGAACCTATGGGTGGGGCGGATTACGAAAGCCGCCCGCTTACGCGTATCGGATTTGAAAAACAGGAACTCTCGTTTGATATCTCTTCATTTGCCTTTGCTAAATCTGACGATGATGTGTATCAGGGTAATTATCAGATGATGAATGTCTATCAACTTGATACAACAGTGAAACGATTAAATGAGAATTATGATTCTCGTTGCGTTGAGTATATAGCGAATCTGTCGTACAAATTGCGTACATATCGGTTGTATAGAAGTAAGTGTGATAGTGTGCGTCCGTCCAAGGTTAGGCCTATCGCTGAACGGTTGCAAGCTAAAGATGCTACCAGACAGCAACAAGTGCTTTCTACAGCATTGGCAACTGCTAAAATGGCAGCATCCGACGCAGAACTTTATGCGGAGACGTTGGTTGGCGACCAAACGTACATCAATAGGTTTCATGTAGAGTGGCAACGCAAATATACGTTGTCTCTGGCTTGCCTGCTGCTGTTTCTTATTGGTGCTCCGTTCGGATCTATCGTGCGCAAAGGTGGGTTGGGGTTGCCGCTGGTTGCGTCTGTAATCTTTTTTGTTATCTACTATGTTATCGGTATGATATCTGAAAAAATGGTTCGAGAGGGAGCCGTGGGCCCTGTCGGTATGTGGTATTCATCGATTGCTTTTTTGCCGATTGGCATATTTTTAACGCTAAAAGCTACGACGGATTCTTCCTTGTTCGATGGCTCTGTATGGCAACGGAAAGTTGGCTCAGTTCTATCCAAATGGCGTGCTTTTAGGCAGCGCTAATTGCGCATTGCAGTTAGTTTATTACTGTTTTTTTTTGTCTATTTTGGTTTTTTTTAGAAAAAACGTATATTTGCGGTTGGTTTCACATGTATGTGAATCAATCGGCTTGACTTTATATTTATGTGTCTTATAGTGAATTAATATTTTATATTATGAAAAAATGTTTATTTTCTTTTTTGTGGTTGGTAGTATTATTTGTTCCGCTGAATCTGTGTGCGCAACAATCTGTTCCTTACACAGAGAATTTTGATAGTTATACAGACAATTCTGGACGCCATCTTTATATCTCAGGCGATAATACTGCGCCAAGTTGGTATGGAGATGCATCTGAGATGGCTCCGTATATGCCGTCGGGATGGATATTCAATGGGATAAATCGCAGTTCTCGTAATGCAATTCCAGCAGCTTTTTTGACAACATATTCCAATTACGTCATGAGTGGCAAGGGATTGTTTATCAAAAGTAGTACAACAAAAGCAATGATTATCTCATTGCCTGTATTTTCGGAAAGTTTGTCCAATTTGGTTTTGAAATTTAATCATAAGGAGTCCTCTACTTCGGGCGCAAAAATCATCATCGGATACGGTTTGGCACTGATGGAAACGGATTTTACCCAATTGTCAGAGGTTACGAGGTCGTCCAGTTTCGCTGAAGCTGTTTGCGACTTATCTCAATATTCGTTTTATTTGACAAACGCACAATATTGTATTAAGTTGAAAATAACGACTGATGGCTATTCAAGTACCAACATAGGTATTGATAATGTGAGTGTAACTAAAAAGTCGGGTAACACTCCTGGTACCGAGAGTCAGGCTACTATTGGAGGCGGTTCTGAAAATGGGCCATTAACTCCCATGTACACCCGTGGGAACAAAACTTATGGTGCGTCTTGGTGTATTTACACGCGTGCTGAACTTATGACTGCTGGTATTACGTCTGCCCAAAGTATCACAAAATTAGCATATAATTATTGTGGTTGGGGTAATCAAGGCAATGGGCCTAATTTTACGCCCAGCTTTAAGATTTATATGGCTACCACATCAAAGTCATCTTTCTCGTCAGATTATGATACAATCAGTCGTGCGTCAATGACACTGGTTTACGATGGCTCCACTACGTTTACCTATGGCAGTTGGACGGATATTACCCTTACTCAGCCATTTGCATATAATCCAGCCTCTGGGCAGAATTTGGTTATCTTGGTTGAGCGTCCCAATACGTCTATTTCGTACGACTACCGTTTTCTATATTCGGAAGTATCTAATTCGGCAATATACAAGTATTTTTCGGGGACTTCGGAGATGTGTACTCGGACAAGCAAACGCGCAAATATCCGCTTAACTACAAGTTCTGCCCCAGCCCCTCCTGTGCAGCAATACACTATTACGGCTGCTGTCAATGATAATTCTATGGGCTCAGTAACAGGTGGTGGCACCTACAACGAGGGCGCCACGGCCCTTCTTACAGCCACTGCCAATGCAGGTTATCATTTTGTGGATTGGAACGATGGCGTAACTACGGCATCCCGTAATGTTACGGTTACGACCAATGCAACATATACAGCAAACTTTGCCGCCAATCCTACAAGGACGGTTACGGTCGTTTCTGCTGATGAGAGTATGGGCGTCGTTTCAGGTAGCGGTTCGTATCTTGAAGGCACACAGCAAACCATTAGTGCTACGCCTAACAATGGCTATCGATTTGTTTGCTGGAATGATGGCGATATCAATGCTCGCCGTACTATAACAATTCCAGATTCGGATGTTACTTATACTGCCACATTTGCAATCGAACGTTTTGACGTTACGGTATCAGTCAATAACGACTTGTTTGGTTACGTCACTATGGATGGTACCAACCCGTTTGATGCAAACTCTCAGGTGGTATTGACTGCCACAGCAAATCCAGGTTATCAATTTGCCAGTTGGAGCGATGGTAACACTTCCAATCCACGGACAATTACGGTTACTTCTAATGTGTCGCTGCAAGCCAATTTTACCCCAATATCTGGTCCACAGTCGGAGTCGTATACTCTCACACTCTCGTCCAACGGTATGATTATGGGGCAACTATTTGGTGCAGGAACCTATCAGGCGGGTACTGCTGTTTGGATTTACGCCTTCGCAAACGCAGGTTTCGTGTTCTCTCAATGGAGTGATGGAAACACTGAAAATCCGCGGCAGATAATCATCAATCAGGATACTAGTTTTATGGCTCAATTTGCGAATGCGACACCGAGTTCTGCCAATACGTTCGTGATTGTAGCTTTGGCTAATGACAATAGTCGGGGTTCGGTTCAAGGTAGTGGCACTTATGCGGAAAATGATCCTGTGGTTCTAACACCAATCGCTAACGAAGGCTACCGTTTCTTTAATTGGAGCGATGGTAGCACAGAGCAAGTTCGACGTTTCTTTGCTACTGAGAATGTCGCTTTGGTTGCTAATTTTGTTTCTTCAGCCGTTGACCCAACAGTATATACTGTGTCGGTTGTCAGTATGAGCGATACGATGGGAAGGGTGTCTGGTATTTTGGACGGCACTGCCCGCTATGTTGAAGGAACAGAAGTAACGATTACTGCCACCGCTGATAGTGGATACCGCTTTGTGCGTTGGAGCAATGGCGTTACATCTAACCCATACACGTTTACAGTTACAAGCAACATATCATTGGTGGCTATCTTTGCTACCCAACCTGCCAATCCCACCACTACAAAATACACTATTTATGCTTTGGCAAATGTTGCAACGATGGGTACAGTTACAGGCTCAGGTCAGTATTTATATGGTAGTCAAGTTTCACTTTCTGCCACACCCAACTCGGGCTATCAGTTTGTGAATTGGAGCGATGGCGATACCCATGCGGTTAGGACAATCACTGTTACCGACCATGCTACTTATTATGCTAATTTCGCCCGTACAGGGTCAGTTACATACTATACATTAACGGTAACGTCCAGCAATGACTATTACGGTTTGGCGTACGGGTCTGGCGTGTTCCCCGAAAATGCTTATGCTACATTATATGCGGTTACTTGTAATGGCGGGGTATTTACCCGTTGGTCGTCAACAAATACCAACGAAAATCCGTTGCAATATCGTGTAACAGGTAATATGAATATTCAAGCGGAGTTCAGTGCACCTGAGACTCCTACTCCTCCAACGGTTGTTGACTCTTTTTCGGTCATATTGTCAGTCAACAACCCAAGTATGGGATCTGTGTTTGGTTCAGGACGTTATGCCCGCAACACGGTAATCACAATCCGTGCTCTGGCAAACGCTGGTTATCATTTTGTGCGTTGGAGCGATGGCAGTACAATTGCAGAGCGTGAGATTGTTGTAGATCAAAACCGCCAGTATATGGCTATATTTGAGAGAAATGTAGGCATCGATGATATTGTTGCGGAGCAGTATGATATCCATGTGAAAGATAAAGACATTGTAGTACGTGGTGCTGAGTCAAGCAAGGTTCGCATATTTGATATGGTAGGACGTTTGGTTTGCAATGGCATTTGTACGGAGGAATCTCATTTTACAATGCCACACACGGGTGTTTATATGGTGCAAGTTGGTCGCTCCAAGGCGCATAGAGTTGTTGTGATGAAGTAGTAAAGATAATTAGTTATTATCTTGTTATATGGCGGCGGCTTGCAAGAAGAGTCGTCGCCTTTATCGTTTTTTATATGCGTGTTTTAGTATTAGGTGCTTCTGGGTTATTAGGCCATAATGTTTTGAAACAATTGATTGTTCAAGGACATGAGGTTGCCGTGTTGTTGCGGCGTAAAAACTCGTTGCAGTTAGATGAGGCTGACAGAGTCTCTCAGATAGTTGAACCTATTTGGGACATTACTGTGTTGCGGCAGGCTATGATAGGGTGTGATGCAATTATCAATTGCGCAGGTATTACAGATATGTCGTTGTTGAGATATACAGACTATCTTCCAGTCAACCGAAATCTGCCAGCTATGTTGGTCTCATTGATGGAAACATTGGGGGTATCTGTTCTGGTTCATGTCAGTACGGCTAACACTATCGGATATGGTACCTTGGAGTCGCCAGCGTCTGAGTCAAATGTTATGCAGGAGCCTTTCCTCAATTCGTTCTATGCTCGCAGTAAAGAAGAGGGTGAACATATGCTAATTTCCGCAGCTCGTCATCATCCTGATTGGCATGTAGTGATAGTTAACCCAGGATTTATGATTGGACCGTTTGACGTAAAGCCATCATCTGGAGCATTGCTTTTGTTTGGATATCGTCATCGGTTGGTTGCTGTCCCGAAAGGTGGAAAGAGTTTTGTGGCAGTAGAGGCGGTCGCATCGGCGGTTGTCAATGCACTGGTTAGAGGCACTAATGGACAGCGCTATTTAGCTACTGGTGAGAATTTATCGTTCAAAGAACTATTTTGTCTCCAAGCGAAGGTGTGTGGCTATCGACAAAAAATAGTCTTGTTGCCAAAATGGATTTGTCGCTTGGGAGGGTTGGTTGGCGATTTACTCAGGTATTTCCATGTTGCAACATCTGTTTCAACAGATAATGTGAACCAATTGTTGATTACAGAATACTACGACAACAAACAGTCATTATCGGAACTGCAAATGCCGGATATTTCAATCGCACAAGCCATTCAATCGTTTCACGCATGGCGAGATAGATGACGGCAAATAGTCGTTGAATCATAATGGTGGTTAAGTATGACGTGATTCTAATTGGTATGATTAATTAATTGAAAATCTGTTTATAATTGTTATAGATGGTGTAGGCGACCCAAAATCCAGAAAACGTTTCATAAAAAATGTGTATTTTTGCCATCGTTTTCGATAAGCCGAGAGCAGAGGGAAAACGCAGTTTACACTATGCCGAGGCGAGAAAACGACTGTTGCGAAGAAACAAACGTTTTCGATAAGCCGAG
>JAGHVA010000269.1 GCA_018064565.1 Candidatus Colimorpha onthohippi | reverse complement strand
TGTGCCAGCGTCAAGACCCGTTGCGATACTGCTGAATTGCCCCAAACCTGTGCCATCAACGGTCATTCCTAAACAGCTATTGACTGTAGGTGTACCTGTTGTGTCCCAGCACACGCCCCTTGCGGTAATGGCAGACCCTCCATCGGATAGTACCTCACCTCCCAACACTGCTCCTGTATTGACGACGACGCTGGCTGTGGCTGTTGATACCGTTGGCAACGAACGTTGTGGGGTCTCATCACATACCAGACGCACCGACAAACCGACATGGCTGGCATAATAATACATACCAAATTCACCCAAACTACCAAAATTCAAATAATCGGCACAACCACTATTGGTAGCCGATGACGACCAATAGTAACTAAAGGCTCCGACGTCATCAATATCCTGACCAAGTCGGTATCCTGCCGCTGGCAGGAATAATGCGCCAGCATTTTCCATAGCCATCCACTGGCTATCTGAATACACATTGGTTAACCACTCCTCGCCACTTCCTGGAGTAAACTCACTACCTTCTGGAAGCGTCCATTCATCAGGCAAGAAAATTATTCCATGGTTCCCATTCACCGTAGCCGAACCCCATTTAGAAGAAGCTTCTGGACGAGCAAGATAAAGATATGCCCACTCCATCAATGTCAACGTACGCCACATGCCTGGTGTATTCCCACCGTTGCTGATGGCATTATACACTCCCCAATCATAGTTGGCACTACTGCCCACCAAATTATTATCTGCCATAGTAAACGACGGCCCGTACCCATAGTCGTTATACGATGGCTTTACCTCACTTACAGAGCTTGAATAAGGATAATAGTTGGTGTTGTAACTATCACTCGGATTGTGGTAGCCACTGGTTCCCCATCCGAACAAGTCTATCCACCCAGAATAGGAAGCATCTATATAACGATTGCTACAGCCTATGTAATCGTATTGATTATTAGCAAAACACCATGTGCCAGGCTGCCGGGTACCATCAATACAATCATGCGTCCCTCTGGTGGAATATTGCAAGTTGCCTGCCGAAAAATAGACTTTCTTATTATATGACACCGAAAACAGGCCTGGCAAAGCACCTTTGTCTCCTTTCGTAACCGTAGAACCTCCAAAAGTAGAATCACAGGGCGCTTGTGCCACAAACGACACGACATCGCCATAAGATATACCTAAGAAATTGGAGGCGTATGCTCTCGCATAATAGGTAGTTCCTTTGTCCAATCCCGTAACCAAAACACTAAACGAATCCAGACAAGCACTATCGGAAATTGCCCCATCACAGTGCGCAATTGTGGGCAATGCCAACGAATCAGATGTCCAACAAATACCGCGTGCGGTAACCATAGCACCACCCGACGACAAAAGATGACCTCCCAGCAAGGCTTCTGTATCTGAAATATTGATAACCGCAGCAGTAACTATTGATGGTAACGTAAATACAGGATTGGCGGGACTATTTCGCATCGAATCAACCACATGATTCAAACTGTCTATCTGAGTTTGTAATGCCACAATCAAGCCTTGAACATCTTGCAAAAGATGATAGGTAACCGCATCATGCGATTCGGTAGGATCTTGCAACCCTTTAAGTTGCTTATTGCCCATATCGTTGCCCAATGCAGCCACATCTGAGAGCGTTTGATATTCGGCGGTAAGGTAACCTGCATCGTTATCCAACACACTAACTTGTGTGGGAATTGCAGGCAACGAGTCGTGCGTAAGATAGCCTGCATCGTTGACAAACGCACTGATTTGAGTAGGGATGGGTTGAACTGCTGGCAACGAATCGTGTGTAAGATAGCCAGCGTCATTGACAAACGCACTAACCTGCGTAGGCACCATTGGCATTGTAGGCAAATCCGTTAGTTGATTGTACGACCCTGTAAAAATGGTATTGCCCATTTTAAGCAACATAGCAGTGTCGGCTACTGCACTGCTCAACGCATACGGCACACTGACAAACTGCATGATGGTAGTAAGCGGAACTTGAGTACCTGGCAGAAAAATATCGCTTCGCAGGTAAAAAACACTTGTATGCCATTGTATCGCAGCAAACGATCCCGAGACGTTATCTCCATAACCTATCAGCAACGATAACAAACCGTTACTATTCGTAACTACCGAATGACTTTCGGCATAAACGACCTCTCCATCCGCCGACTGACGCAATATACTGACATGAACATCAATAGGCGTATTGACCAATAATTTACCTTGAGAATCACGAACAACGCTTTGATATGTTATTGCTTGTGGTGCTTGTGCACTCATATATTGCGCTATCGAAATAGCAAAAAAGAAAATCAAAAAAGATAATGTCTTTCGCATCGTTTTTAATTTATTAAAATTAGTTTATACACCCACTCTTTATCCTCAATCAGCATGACACCTCACATATAATGCCTGCCCAACACGCTTCCATCTGCCGCATACAACCACAAATAGCATCTACTGCACTCAAACTACAACCAAACTGCCTAAATTGGCGACTTGAATCGATAAACAGAGACGAACTATTAAGCGTTCACAATAGTACAACAACCCAAAATATCAGTTACTGGTTGGCATATTGCTGCACTTCGTCATGAAAGAATTCTATTTGAACGCCTGCCTGCTTAAACAGTTCTTCACTTTCTGCCCCAGAATGATACTTACGTTCACACACCACCCGCTTGATGCCACAATTGATAATCAGCATGGCACAGGTGCGACAAGGGGTCATACGGCAATACAATGTAGCACCATCCAAAGCGATACCTCTGCGAGCAGCCTGACAGATAGCATTTTGCTCGGCATGAACCGTGCGCACACAATGGTTGCTTATATGCCCGTCCGCATCAATGGTCTGCCGAAACAGATGTCCGACTTCGTCGCAATGGGGCAGTCCCGATGGCGATCCCACATAACCCGTTACAAGCAACTGACGATCTTTTACTATCACACAACCACTCCGACCTCTATCACATGTAGCACGCTTAGATGCTGTGTTTGCCAACTCCATAAAGTACTCGTCCCACGAAGGCCGATGGTATGAAATTTGCTGCAACACCTGCTCCACCTGCTGATGTAACGAAGAAATAGATCCTCCATTGTCAAAACGGAAGTCTGCCATGGCTATACAACGTCCCAAATTCTGCTTATTGGGGTCAGTATTGGACATCTCGCGCTGCTCGTTGGCAAGGAATGTCTCAAAACTGACATGGTCGGTCTCTGAACCACGAACCACAATCCTGTCATAACGGACCTTAGCGTCGGCATCGACGGCAAAGAGATAAAAATTGGGTTTACTGCGCAAAGCTTCCACCTCGCCAGGTGTCCGCACGCTCTCGATAATGCAGTTGCACCCCGACTGCTGAGCTTTCTGGTACAACTGTTCTACAATATACGAGGGGGAATGCTTTGCCCTCAAGTCGTTGCCAACCTGGGTCATGCTATCACGGTTGACGGGCAATGCTCGACGTTCTATCTCCTCGACGATAAACGCACGCACCGAGTAATGCACAAAGCCTTTCTGCTGCGTAAGATATTCAACGATGGTTCCCTTGCCCGCGCCAAGCGTACCTGTAATACCTATGGTAATCATAATGCTCAACGACTACTGTTTAACACAATACTGATACTCCAACTTCGCAAGCTCTTCGTTAGCTTTCACGATTTTGTTTTTCAAGCCTTGCTTATGCTGGAGCACCTTCTGCTGCATCATAGGGTCGCCAGTAGCCATTATCTGCATGGCAAGCACCGCTGCATTTTGAGCGCCATTCACTGCCACCGTGGCCACAGGAATTCCTGGGGGCATCTGCAACATAGAGAGCACTGCATCTACACCATCCAATACACTGCCTTTGATAGGCACGCCGATAACTGGCAGTGGCGATTCGGCAGCGATCACACCTGGCAATGCTGCTGCCATTCCTGCTCCTGCTATTATCACCTTGATGCCGCGCGTATGCGCAGTGCGCGCAAAATTTGAGACTTCCGCAGGCGTACGGTGCGCACTAAGCGCATTGACTTCAAACGGAATTTGCATCTCCTCCAAAAACTGACACGCCTTCTCCATAACTGGGAGGTCGGAGGTACTGCCCATGATTATACTTACTAATGGAGTCATAAAACATTATTTTTGTTAAGGTTGACACCGCCTGCCACCATATAGACCAGCAGGTTCAAACCATATTACTAAATTACTATCGGAGATTTTCATATCGCTTCAGCAGCTGCTTATGGATATCCATGTGCCATGTAATGCCTACATTGACATTCAACGATGACTCTGTGATGGTATTGTTCGCATTCAGATACTCTGGATGTTTGATTACGCGGTTGCACACATAGGCATGAAGATTAACATCCGTACAGAACGTTGGGATTATCTCTACGCCTGCGCCATAAAAGAGTTGATCCGTCTCGGGCAATTCTAAACAATCCATCAGCAACTTCCCTTCCGATGCAACATACTCATCGTACGAGTATTCATATTTGGAATGATTAGACTCATACCCCCCCTTGGCAAAGACATTCAACCAAGGCAAAATCTTGTAATTCGCACAGCTGACCACTGCGTTGTTCGTACCCCAATCATCGTAGCCCAACGCATGAAACACAAAATCTACATAGATATCCCACCTATCATATTTCAATTTATGACCCAATCCTATATTACCCATAAAATAACCACGGTCACGCTCAAAGAGGTTTGCAGAATAGAGCGTCAAGAAATGGCCAAACTGCCCTTTCCAAAACAAGCTGTAGGCAAACAAACCACTTAGATACTCATTTTTGAAGTTGGCTTGAGTAAAATCAGAATAAACATAGGGAGAGTTGGAAATCTGAAGTGCAAGATTCTGACGGTCATCGTCAAAACTCCAAACCAAAGAGGCTCCCAACTGAAAGCAATAGTAAGCACCCCAACTATAGCTGTTAAATAGAACTTCGATAGGTGCAGCATCGTATTCAAATCCACCAGCAAATATAGCATCTTTTCCTAAACGGACATTCAACGATGAATGCTCCATTTGGTGATTATAGTTGAGATATAAGAAATCGGTGTTGTCGAACAGGGTTGTCGCACCTGGATCTGCAACTATACGCTGACGGAAATAGTAAGAATAACCGCCCCCCAAATCACCCGCCAACACAAGGTTGAAATATCGGCCATTGAAACCATATTCTGGTTCGTCGCCATTAGAATAACTGAAATGGTCAAAATCAGCCCGCGCTTCCAAATTCAATTGATTAAAAATCGGTTTTAGTTGAATCTGCGCATTAGCAAAATACGAAAAACCTACAACCAATACTAAAAAGAGAAAAAATCTTGTTTTCATATTGAAAATCTAAACAATTGATTGCTAATTTGAAAAAAAAATTGACCAAAGGATGAAACAATCTATACAAGCCACAATTACCATAATGCTTACTTTCTGTAAACAAGTGCCATAACACATCAAAAATGCCTCTTATATGAGTGCAAAAGTACATTTTTTTGACTGAATATTTGCAACTGAAACCAAAAAATAATATCTTTGCAAAATCTGAACTATTTGAAATCATGAATAAATCAACGAAAATCAAATTATTAGCAACCATGCTAATACTGGGCGGTTTCGGACATACTGCCACAGCCCAGGAGGACAGACCAACAGAGATGTCCCGTTTTGAATCGTCTGTCTATCTCAATGTAGGTGTACCTGTAGGTGCTTTTGGACAGTCGTGCAAACCATTTGTCAATGCCGAAGGGCTTCCTGCCTTGACCCGCGTAGGCATCGCAAAAGACGCTTGCATCGGATTGGGTGGCACCTACCGAGGCAGTATGGTATTTGCCCTCAACAACGGTTATATCATACCCAGCATTGAAGCCAGCCTGTTTTGGAATAGTATCAGTAGCGACAGCCGTGAGGTATTTGAAGATCAGCGTGCTAACCATCCAGACTATATCAACGTGCCTATCCTTGTAGGCATCACTTACCGCCATCCTATCAAAGACAACCTGAAAGCCTTTGGTGAATTTGGAATTGGATATGACCTGATGTTCATTACCCGCGATGGCAAAAAGGACGCATCGCATTGCTATAGCTACGCCGCCAGCGGTGCTATGGCATGGCAGATTGGCGCAGGTGTGATGATGGGACGCCATTTCTCGGTCGGGCTTCACTATTTCGGATTGGGAAAACATCTGATTGACTACACCTCTAACTCTAATGTGTATATCAACCCTGAATATACTAAAATTGATAAAGATGCGGAACGCGACCGCGTAGAATATCGCCGCATCGGCACTTTGACACTTCGTATAGGTTTCCACTTCTAATACATCTGAATCATGAAAAAGACAATTCATATCGTACTATTTCTTGCCTTGTTGTGTACGGCAACCCAAAACATCAAGGCCTACAATCCACTTGACTCTGACTCCAGATTCAGCTTTTCGTTCCTGATGGGTTGGGACGGATTGGGAGAGACTCCCTTTGAGGGCTTACGGACAATGCCCAACGCCTACAGCACGCGCCCATGGCTTAACAGCTGGCAGATAGAAGTAGGCTACGATATACTGCGAAAAGACAACCTTAGAGTGTTTGCTGGTATCGGATATGAGAGCGATGTTTTTCTGTTCGACTGGCCGTTTGTGGATGTGGACTACACCAATTACGAGCCTGCCACCTTGGTCGGCTTCGACTACTACAGCACTTATGACGATGGCACCTATGTGCTTGAGGAAAACGACTACTACGAAAGTCGGTTGGTAACTCGTTATATCACTATCCCCATCGGGTTTGACTACACCTTTGATGGAGGTTTTACCTGTGGTGCCACCATCGTAACGGGTGTCAACTATACCACCAGCAATACTGGGTTGAAATATTCGGTAAACGGGTTCGACCAACTAAATTGGCGCGTTGACATGACCGACTACACCCGGCCAGTAAAATGCGACCTGCGCATCAATGCGGGTACCCGCAACATCAGGTTCTTCGTACAGCTGCCGCTTACACCACTGTTTGTAAACTTGGACAGAACTATCTACCCTCTTAAATTCGGTTTTATGCTGAAATACTAAATAAGTGGGACACACTATCGCTGATAGTTGCAAATGTGCAAAAATTAGAATACTTCTCAATCAGCCAAATAAGTAAGGAATGGAACAACGACAAGCCAAACTGATTGATTTAGAGGATTGGGAAAAATTTGGCGGTGGGGGCAACGGTTGGTCGTATAATCATAAGCACGACAGTTCCATCATAATGAAACTCAACAAGAAAGAGATTTCTGAAGAGATTTCATATCGTGAATTTTTGACTTCCAAGACCTTGCATGAGATGGGCATCAACTGCCCGAAAGTGCTTGATTTTGTTACCGATGGAATAAGATTCGGGATGACAATAGAACGGATTCAAGACAAACAATCATACGTCAAAATGATTGCAGACAACCCCGATTTGCTTGAACCGTTGGCTAAAGATTTTGCTGTGCAATCCAAAAAGTTTCACAGCATTAAATGCGACATTACGCTGTTTGACTCCAATACCGAACGATTTCGTCGTCTTTTTGCATCTTGTCCGCGATTCACCGACAGCGACAAGAAGATGCTTGATGGCTGTCTTGACGCCTTAGAAGATGTTCAGTGCCCTATTCACGGAGATTTTACACCAAGCAACATCATCCGCTCCGATGGTAAAGACTATTGGATTGATTTAGGTAATTTCTCATACGGAGACCCTGATATGGATTTGGATAGTCTCAATTTTATTGCAAAATACACTCCTGCTAAGGTTGTGGAATATATTTTCCATATCACAAGAAAACAATTCAAGCAATTTCTTGAAATATACGGCCGAGAGTATTATGGCGATAGGTGGGGCAGCAAAGAGTTAAAGAAAAAAATAGATTCTATAACTATGATTAGGGTTGCCCGGACTATCGCTGAACGCCCCCGTGCCTCAATAATCTATCTACCCCTTCTTCACCACCAAAGATTCAAATTTGCAATTATCTTGAAATTGGCAGACATCTTTGTAAGGAGATTCAACTAAATCGATGAAACAACAAACAAAAATTGAGTTTGATTGAAAATACAACCAAACTTGTAGTAAAACAGTGTGGACAATATCTAATTAACACAAATTCATAATACCCCCCCCCAAAAAAAAAAAACAAAAAGATGAAAAAGTTACTTTCTCTTTTTCTGGCAGTTTTGACAATCGGACTGCTGGGATCTTGCTCAAAAGAGGAGTCTGAATCAGAACCAGATTTGACACCAGCACCCAAGACCATGACTATGGCCGAAATTCTTGCAACTAATCCCGACATTCCTGAAGTTGACAATGCCGTATCGCCTTCAAATGCATGGATAAATCAAGCAAATCCAGACTACACTGCATTTATCGGTATTGTTGATGAAACAAGAGTTTATATTTTAGGAAGTGCTACATGTTATTTTGGAATATATATGTCTGATGTTTTTGAAAATGTTGACAACAACACATATAGCGGTAGTTGGGAAGGTTATGGAACTATTATTGTCCACCTGACGGAAGGCAAATTCACTTCATTTGACTATCAGCCAGAACCAGGTTGCAAGTATGAATCGATTGCTGGCACTTATGCTGCATCAACCGTTTCCGATGATTTCGTTTATCTGGGTGTAAAAAATGCTGCAGGAAAGCCTCTCTATTGGTCAAAAATGAATCTCGGTGCAACTTGTGCATGGGGATATGGCGACTATTACGCATGGGGCGAGACGGCACCTTATTATGAAGGCATCGGTGGTTGGCCAGAAACTCCTACATGGAAAACAGGAAAGAATAGTGGATATTCTTGGTATTCCTATTGTGGAGAAGAGGATTTTGCCGAATGGACTACCAAACCTTATGACGAAACCACAGGAATATTACTTCCTGCTTATGACGCAGCGACTATAGCAAATGCAAGTTGGCGCACTCCAACAGCCAATGAACTCCAAGATCTCTTAGACAGCTGCTATTGGGAGTGGGCAGACGATTACAATAGCTCTGCTGTAAAAGGCTACATCGTTTATAAGGCAAAGAATGATGAAGATAAGGGTCAATTTGATGGAAAAACTGGATACACCACTTCCGACCCCCACATCTTCCTCCCCGTTGCAGGCAATATCATGGATACCGAAAGAGATGGTGATAACAGAGATCTCGTATATTGGTCGAGTACTGTCAATGCTGAGACTCCAAGCGAAGCGAAATTATTGTTATACGGCATGGGTATTTCTATACACTCCCTCGACCGTTACCGTGGACTCTCAATACGTCCCGTCACAGACTAATCATAAATCAATCTTTCTATCAAGCGGCAGGCAGAAATGCCTGCCGCTTTGCTTATAGCTCTATACAACCCTCTCAATGATGCAATCTACACAAACACATACTCCATCTACAATTATTACAATTATTGCTGTCCGGTAAAACTTTT
>JAGHVA010000111.1 GCA_018064565.1 Candidatus Colimorpha onthohippi | reverse complement strand
ATCTCATCCCAATGGGCTTTAGTCGCTTGTTTGATGGCTTCAGTTCTCTTCTTTTTTGCATATGCAGCATCACTACATTTTTTGCAGCAATAATAGCTGTCGAGCGTCTTGATTAGAAATATCTTTCCGCAGAAACGGCATTTTCGCTTGATTTCCAGACCTAAATTTGGCATTGTTATTTTTCTTTTTAGTTAATATGTAACATGTAACAAATTGAAATTGCCTCAAATCGCCACTTTACCATCCTGTACGTCACCGACTATTAAGTAGTGATTAGTAGGGATAAGTAGGTTTTAGTCGAGCTTCGCCGACTATTTTGTAGTGTTACACGCATGTCGCAAAAACGCCGTAAAAAAAGGAATAATAAGCACATAATAAACATGAGCCTATAAAATGCAAATAGCGTGTAACTCATTGAGCTACACGCTATTTGATAGTGTTTTATTATATCTTTACTTGTCGCTAACTACTTCACCTCTTCGAAGTCGGCGTCGGTTACGGTGTCGCCACCTTTGTTGTCGCAGTTGCCGTTGCAGTTCTGGTCGCCGCAGTTGCAGCCTCCTGGTTGACCTTGAGTGCCACCAGCCTGCTGCTGAGCTTGATACATCTCTTGGCTGGCAGCCTGCCATGCTTGGTTGATTTTCTCCATGGCGGAGTCAATCTGCGCTACGTTGCGTGATTGATGTGCGGCTTTGAGTTCGGTCAACGCACTCTCGATAGCACTCCTCTTCTCGGCTGGCAATTTGTCGCCGTACTCCTTCAGGTTTTTCTCGCTCTGGAAAATCATGCCATCGGCATTATTGATTTTCTCTATCTCTTCTTTTGCCTTCTTGTCGGCTTCGGCATTGGCTTCTGCCTCGGCTTTCATACGCTTGATCTCATCATCGCTCAAGCCGCTTGACGCTTCGATACGAATATTTTGCTGTTTGCCTGTAGCCTTGTCGCAAGCTGTAACATTCAAGATTCCATTGCCATCGATATCAAAGGTAACCTCAATCTGTGGCACTCCACGGGGTGCAGGGGGAATTCCTGCCAGATGGAAGCGACCGATGGTCTTGTTGTCGTTTGCCATTGGGCGTTCGCCCTGCAAGACATGAATTTCTACCTCAGGCTGATTGTCGGCAGCTGTGCTGAACACCTGACTCTTCTTGGTTGGAATGGTAGTATTGCTTTCGATGAGTTTGGTCATCACACCACCCAGCGTCTCGATACCCAGACTTAGTGGAGTTACATCAAGCAGGAGTATCTCTTTTGCATCACCAGTCAATACAGCGCCCTCGATTGCAGCACCAATGGCTACTACCTCGTCTGGGTTCACACCCTTGCTGGGTGCCTTGCCAAAGAACTTCTCCACCACACTCTGGATGGCAGGAATACGGGTAGAGCCGCCCACAAGGATTACCTCGTTGATGTCGCTGTTGCTCAATCCCGCATCTTTCATAGCTTGACGACAGGGTTCGAGCGTAGCCTGGATGAGGTCGTCGCAGAGCTGTTCAAACTTAGCGCGCGTCAGGCTGCGTACAAGGTGCTGAGGCACACCGTCTGCCACTGTGATGTAAGGTAAGTTGATTTCTGCTTGCTGACTGCTGGAGAGTTCGCACTTGGCTTTCTCAGCAGCCTCTTTGAGTCGCTGCATAGCCATAGGATCCTTGCGGAGGTCGATATGTTTCTCGCTCATAAATTCATCTGCAAGCCAATTGATGATTTTTTGGTCGAAATCATCACCGCCAAGATGGGTATTACCATTGGTACTCAACACTTCAAAGACTTTATTGTTGGCATCGCCTCCAATATTCAGGATTGAGATATCAAAGGTACCGCCGCCCAAGTCGAACACTGCGATATTGATATCGTTGATAGCCTTGTCTAACCCATAAGCCAAAGCTGCTGCCGTTGGCTCATTCACAATACGACGCACATTCAATCCTGCAATAGCACCTGCATCTTTGGTAGCTTGACGCTGACTGTCGTTGAAGTAGGCGGGGACGGTGATTACGGCCTCTGTAACCTCTTGGCCCAAATAGTCTTCAGCCGTTTTCTTCATCTTTTGCAAAATGATAGCGCTGATTTCCTGTGGTGTATATAAACGACCATCGATATCCACACGAGGCACATTATTGTCGCCCTTTACCACTTTGTAAGGAATCGAGCCAATCTCTCCTTGTATGTGTTCAAAAGTCTCTCCCATGAAACGCTTGATGCTATACACGGTGTTTTGAGGGTTGGTGATAGCTTGACGCTTGGCGGGATCTCCGATCTTGCGATCGCCACCAGCCATAAAGCCTACCACTGAAGGTGTAGTGCGAGCTCCTTCACTATTGGTGATTACAACAGGCTCGTTACCTTCCATTACGGATACACAACTATTGGTTGTACCCAAATCGATTCCGATAATTTTTCCCATGATGTTTATTTTTTTTAAGTTACTAATTATCTATGTTGTTTTTTTATAATCGATGCTTACTATACTTCCACATTCTCTTGACCGCCATGCACCCGCACCTGCTTACATAAGTATCAAAAGCAATGCCAAAGGAACAAAACATATTCACAACTGACATTTTGTCAGTATTTCGAAATATTTTTGTCAGTTTTGACTGTTTTTCATCGTTTTTCAACACTATAAGAACCTCATAATTTATGCACCAAACATGACAACATCGTACAAGCAACACCATTTGATTTGAAACAAAAAAAATGATTGCTATGGAAAATACTCACTCTAACTCGGACCATCCTTATTTTTTTTTGTATCTTTGCAAATTGATTTAAGGGATGATAAGAACGTTTTCGATAAGCCGCCTCGCCTGCCGGCGGACAGGGAGCGAGAGAATGTCTGTTGCGAAAAAACAAATACATAAATACCATGAAAAAAGCAATTTATATCTTAAGCATTGTACTGATTGCCTTTATATCCTGTTCCAAAGAAGAGGATGCAGAACCCATTCCTGACCAGACAACCAACATTGTATTTCAGCATCATATCGACTTGCACGACATCGACACCGCTGACTTCTGCACCAAGTTAGAGTCATGCGGCATACTTGATGTTTACGACGTGTGGCTTGTACGGATTTTCAACAACGACACCACTCGAACACCTGTCAGTGTGGTGATGGACTGGTTTGACACAGTCAACTCCACCCCAGCCGTTGTAGGCTGGTGGTTTGAAGTATCCACAAAACCTGCTTACCGACAGGGAGATTTTGAGAAACTGCTCGGCTTTGAGTACTCCACAAGCTATTTTGGAACGCTGAACGGCAAAGCTGTATCACAATCCAAAGAGCTCAAAGAAAGCGGCAGTATCACACAAGAGAGTTGTGAATTTACGATAGAATTGCTAACTGATGCGTTTAAAAATATTTTCGCCATCGCCGACGAGGTAAGCCTCACACAGATAAACGGATCAGATTTGAGAGTGAGATAAATAGAACGAACACAGTTGCCGCTTCTTAAAACAAATTAGTCTGTAGGATTACATACCTCTACCAGACGCACAACGACATATTAACTGAACATCAACAAAACAATCTGAATATGGAACTTACAGAACAAGAACAAATACGCCGCAATTCGCTTCAAGAACTCAAAAACCTCGGCATCAACCCCTACCCTGCTGCCTTGTACGAAGTAAACGCCAAGAGCACCGAGATTCTTGAACGATTTCCATCAGACAACAGCCTATACCAAGATGTGAGCCTTGCAGGACGCATCATGAGCCGTCGCATTATGGGTGCCGCCAGCTTTGTAGAACTGCAAGACAGTTATGGTCGCATCCAGCTATATATCAAACGTGATGAGATTTGCCCAGACGAGGACAAAACACTCTACAACACCGTCTTCAAACGTCTGCTTGATATAGGCGATATTATTGGTGTGACGGGATATGTATTTGTAACTCAGATGGGTGAGACATCCATCCATGTCAAAAGTTTGACTGTTCTCAGCAAGAGCTTGCGCCCACTGCCTATCGTTAAAGAAAAAGACGGTGTGGTATATGATGCCTTCAGCGACCCCGAGCAGCGCTACCGTCAGCGTTATGTTGACCTGATTGTCAACCCGCAGGTGCGCCGCGTGTTTCAACAGCGTGCCACCATCATCAACACCATGCGCCAGTATTTCAACGAGCAAGGCTATTTAGAAGTAGATACGCCCGTGCTACAACGCATTCCTGGTGGCGCAGCAGCCCGCCCGTTCATCGCCCACCCCACCGCTCTCGACATCGCCGTCTATCTGCGCATCGCCAGCG
>JAGHVA010000122.1 GCA_018064565.1 Candidatus Colimorpha onthohippi | reverse complement strand
GTCTTATATTTGTTTAATATTCTGATTTTATAAAACATACAACTATGGATGTTGTTTTTATTATTTTGAATTTTGCGGGTGCCTTGGCTGTATTCTTATTTGGCATGAAGTTGATGAGTGAGGGTCTGCAAAAGGTGGCGGGTGATAAGATGCGTAGCATATTGGGGAGTATTACCAATAATCCGTTACGTGGCATTCTAACGGGCACGATAGTTACAACTGCCATTCAGTCATCGTCAGCTACTACAGTTATGGTAGTGTCGTTTGTGAATGCGGGTCTTTTGTCGTTGTCTGGTGCGGTGGCAGTAATTATGGGTGCTAATATCGGGACTACCGTAACAGCGTGGATTATTACGCTTTTTGGTTTGGGTGAATCATCGGGTATGTTTAGCTTACCGATGACCTTGGCAGCGGTGGCGCTCTGCTTTATGTTCTCCAAGAAAGACAAACTTAAAAGTATTGGAGAATTTGTAATAGGGCTGGCTTTGCTGCTGGTTGGCATGAATCTGTTACAGAGTGCAATGCCTGATTTGACGCAACCTCAGTATCAGGGATTTCTTACTACATTGGGGCGAATGTCCGATTTTGGATTTTGGTCTATCATTATCTTTGTAATAATTGGTGCTTTGCTTACATGTTTAGTTCAGGCCTCCGCAGCCATGATGGCTATCACGTTGGTAATGGCTTATCATGGTTGGATTGGCTTTGACGTGTCAGTCGCATTGGTCATGGGGCAAAATATCGGCACTACGATTACGGCAAATATCGCAGCTTTGATGGCAAATACCGCTGGTAAAAAAGCAGCACGAGCCCACCTGGTGTTCAATGTGGTGGGAGTTATCTTCACCCTTTGTGTTTTCTATCCTTTGATGCAGTTGATTGCGAATATAACAGTAACTATGTGTCATGCCAATCCGTATGCCTTGCCGGGTACTGTTGGCTATAATCAAGAGGCGATACCGTTGGCCTTATCGTTGTTTCACACGTTTTTTAATGTGGTAAACACTTTAATTTTAGCATGGTTTATTCCACAGATTATCCGCATCGTAAATGTAATGGTAAAATCGAAGTCGGAGGATGAAGAGGATGAATTCCGCTTGCGTTTCATTTCAGGAGGTTGGATGAATACTGCTGAATTGAATATGGAGTCGGCTCGTAAAGAGATTGAGAATTTCTCAAGACGTGTATTGAGGATGTACACGTTTTTGCCAGGATTGCGAACGGCAAAGACTGATGATGAATTTGATCAGATTATGCAGAGGGTATCCAAATATGAGGGGATTACAGATCGTATGGAATTGGAAATTGCCAAGTTCTTGACCAAAATTGCTGAGGGTGATTTGTCTAAAGAAGGGTCGCAACGTATCGGTTCTATGTTGCGAATAGTAGATAACTTGGAGAGTATCGGAGATACGGTGTTTCAAATAGCGATGACTCGCAAGAATAAGCGTGAGACTGCTGTTCACTTCGATCAGGGACTGAACGATAATCTACAGCACATGACCGATTTGGTTCAAGTGGCATTGGATGTGATGGATCGGAATCTTTGCAGCGATTACAACCATATTGATTTGGATGCGGCCTATGATGCAGAAACGGCAATAAATCAGTATCGAGACCAATTGAGATTCCGCCATCTGGATGCGCTGAAATTAGGGGTGTACGACTATTCAATAGGTGCTGCCTATAGCAGTCTGTATGCG
>JAGHVA010000260.1 GCA_018064565.1 Candidatus Colimorpha onthohippi | reverse complement strand
AGACCTAAAATTTGATTTGTTGATTTGCCGGACAGCCGACTATATTCATGTATACCCACACGTCTACTGGAGAAAAAAACGTCTATTGAGTCGTAATCAGGCAAATAGGGGGACTTTTCAATCAGCATAACGCTACCAACAGCAAAAGTTTTACAGGACAGCCGTTGTATTTACTTGATTATAGGGCTTATACATGACAAATGACAGCAAAATCAATGACTAATGTCCATTTAGCGGACAACAATAAAACTTTTTCAACCAAACGCTCATTAGGGGCTTTGCCGCTATAACCTCACAGCATCTCTTCCTGCTTGCGCAGAAGGGGAAAGACGCACAAAAAGAAGCACGCTGTGGCAGAGGCTACTGCGCCAATCTTACTGGATTAGCCCTCTGCATGAAGCTTGGGTATAAGTCATGTTTAATCAATAAGAAAAATGATTATCTGCTATAATACACTCCAATAGCGTATCTTCATGCCAAAAAATACCCGCTATATCAGAATATTTTTGTAATTTTGCATTTTTTATGGAATGAGTGTGCGTCTGTTTGCAGTAAGTGAATGAAGCATCGGTGTAGCGACTTTGAAGTTGATTGAAAGAGAAAATAAAAATAAATGTCAATAATACTAATGTTATGAAAAAAACAATTACATCGTTTTTGTTGCTTTTTGTTGCGGTGGCAGCGATGGGGCAGTGGGCTCCAGCTGGCGATAAAATCAAAACACCTTGGGCAGAGAAGGTGAACCCAGAGAATGTGTTACCCGAATATCCTCGTCCTATCTTGGAGCGTTCGCAGTGGGTAAACCTAAACGGTTTATGGGATTATGCAATTTTGGACAAAGGTAAGGTGGAACCTGTTCAGTATGATGGCAAGATATTGGTTCCTTTTTGTGTGGAGTCGAGCCTGAGCGGTGTTCAAAAAACGGTTTCTGAAAAGCAAGAGTTGTGGTATCATCGAGAGTTTACGGTGCCATCGAATTGGAAAGACAAACATGTTATGCTCAATTTTGGTGCTGTAGATTGGCAAGCCGATGTGTATGTGAACGACATCTTGATAGGAAGTCATAAGGGCGGCTACACTGGGTTTAGCTTCGACATAACGCCATATCTAAATAAGAAGGGTAGTCAGAAACTGGTGGTGCGGGTCTGGGATCCCACCGATGCTGGTTATCAGCCGATAGGGAAGCAGACGCAAAATCCCCGTTCGATATGGTACACAGCGGTTACGGGTATTTGGCAGACGGTATGGATTGAGCCAGTGGGCGAGAATCATATCACCAATGTGCGCACGGTGGCAGACATAGATAACGCAAGTCTGGAGGTAACTGTCGGTGCGGCTTGCCAGCGCAACCATGATATCGTGGAGGCTGTGTTGCTTGATGG
>JAGHVA010000033.1 GCA_018064565.1 Candidatus Colimorpha onthohippi | reverse complement strand
GCATGCCTCCACAAGGGTTGTTTCTTTGCAAGGTAGAGTATCCTGAGTCAATCGTAGGCAACTGATAACAAACGTCATTTACAAACATTATGCAATATCTTCAGATAACACTTACCATCACGCCGTTCGATGCTACAGTGCGCGACTTGATGGTTTACGCTTTGGGCGATGAGGGTCCGTACAATAGTTTTGAGGAGACCCCCAACGGGGTTAAGGCATACGTTGCCGTCAACGACTACGATGCAACCTTTTTGGACAACGCCATTGCCGACAATTGCTGTCAAAGCACTATCAGTTACCAAGTAGAGCAGATGCCCGACAAAGACTGGAATCAAGAATGGGAACGGCAGCATCAGCCTGTGCTTGTAGATAATTTTTGCTGGGTTCGCGCTCCTTTTCACCCTCATCGTCACGATGTGCCTTACGAGATAGAGATAGAACCCAAGATGTCGTTCGGCACCGCCCACCACCAAACCACCTATATGATGCTGTCGTATCTACGTGATATTGAGATTACTGATCAACGGGTGCTCGACATGGGATGCGGCACGGCTGTGCTTGCCATCATGGCAGCCATGCGCGGAGCCAAGTATGTAGAGGCCATCGACATAGACGAATGGGCTTACCTTAATGCTATAGAAAACTGCCACCGCAACGGTTGCGATGACATCCGTTGCCGCATGGGCGACGCAACATTGATTGATAACTCGCAACCCTTCGACATCATCCTCGCCAATATCAACCGCAATATCTTATTAGGCGATATGCAGACATACGTCAACGCCTTGGGTCAAAATGGCACATTGGTTATCAGCGGTTTTTATGCAGGCGATGTTCAGTTGCTGACCGACCATGCACAGCAGTTGGGTCTTTTGCTGGCAGAGCAGAGAGAGCGTGACGGCTGGCAGGCGCTGCGCCTCATCAAGCAGAAATAGGCACATCATCCACCAACGCCGACCGATACGCTGATTCATAACATCTCATCACCCATCACTAATGATTGTTTGCATTGCCGAAAAGCCATCCGTTGCACAAGACATTGCCAAGGTAATAGGTGCCACCACGCGCCGAGAAGGCTATATAGAAGGGAACGGATATCAGGTAACCTGGACCTACGGACACCTCTGCTCGCTCAAGGAGCCACACGACTACTCGCCCCTTTGGAAGTCGTGGGAGATAGACTTCCTGCCCATGATACCAGAACGGTTCGGCATCAAGCTCATTTCCAACAGCACCTACGAGCGTCAGTTTCACATCATCGAGCGTCTCATGCAGCAAGCCGACAGCATCATCAACTGCGGTGATGCCGGTCAGGAGGGCGAGTTGATTCAACGGTGGGTTATGCTCAAAGCCAAAGCCCGCTGTCCCGTGCAACGGCTGTGGATCTCCTCGCTGACCGAGGAGTCCATACGCGATGGATTCCAATCACTCAAACCGCAAGACGACTATCAGAGCCTATATGAG
>JAGHVA010000253.1 GCA_018064565.1 Candidatus Colimorpha onthohippi | reverse complement strand
GGTATGATGATCCTGACGGAACTCCCTATTGGTATTCTGTCAATCCCCGTATGGTGCTCTTCCCAGAGAAGTTCAAACTCAGCAAGAGCCTTCGTAGGATAATCAAGTCTGGCCAGTTTGAGGTGAGGATTGACACCTGCTTTGATCAAGTGATTCGGAATTGTGCGAGTATTAGTCGTAAATCTGAACCTGACACATGGATAAGCCCAAATTTTATCGAGTCGTACAACGAATTACACAAACTTGGTTTTGCACATTCGTTCGAGACTTTTCAAGATGGTGAACTTGTAGGAGGTTTGTATGGAGTCTCGCTTGGTGGTATATTCTCGGGCGAATCGATGTTTGCCAAGGTTAGCAATGCCTCTAAAGTGGCTTTTGCGCGATTGGTGGACTATTGCTTGATGCACAATTTCCTGCTTATTGATGCGCAGTCGGGAACGGATCATGTGATGTCGCTTGGAGCAGAACTGATACCCAGAACGGATTTTCTGAAGATGGTAGAGAATAGTCTGGCTGTTGAGCCGACCATTCAAGGACAATGGAAGTCGCATAGTGTAGCTCTTTTGCTGGGAAGCAATATGGGCGATTGTAGCATGAATCTTGTCGAGGCTTGTAAACAAATAGAATCAGAAATTGGAGTAATCTCACGCGATTCAGAATGTTACGAGACTGAGCCATGGGGGTTTGAGAGCAAGAGCAACTTTCTGAATATGGCATTAGTGGTGGAGACCGATTTGCCTCCGCAAGAGGTGATGCGAAGAGCATTGCTGATTGAGGACAACCTGGGGCGTGTGCGATCCATGCCACAGGATGGTAGTAACGATAGGCATTATGAAGATAGACCTATCGATATAGATATCATGTTTTACGATAATATGGTTGCCAATTTGCCTACACAAGAAGGTTTGCCCGCTTTGATATTACCACATCCGCGTTTGCATCTTCGTGAATTCGCATTGCGACCATTGTGCGATGTGATGCGTAAGTATAAGCATCCAATATTGAATCGGACTATCGAAGAACTCTTTCAGGATTTGTCTTAGAAATAACGTGAATAACCATTTTTGAATATTCGGCGCGGTAATAACGAATTGAATGCTCGGCTCTATTTGAATAAAAGTAGAATACCTCTTTGTTTAATTTTGAGAATAGTGCTAAATTTGCAACTTTATTAAGTTATGACGGTTTGTGTAGTGTGTAATCTAAATGCTTAAGATTCATCTGTTTCTGTTGTATTTTGCAAATACAATAGGGTGCTTGGGATTGTATAAAATGTTCTATTGGGCGCACTTCCCCAATGTCCAGCCATCTGTCGAATATGGGTGAGTGCTATGATGAATGTCGATAAGCCAAGTGCATAGTGAATGCTTGCTTTCACTCTGCCGAGGCGAGAAAACTACTGTTGTCAAACAAACAAAAAATCAAAAAGAATATGAAATTACAAAGATTGTTAAGTGTGCTTTTTGTAATGGTGGTTATGGTGGTGGGTTTGAGAGCGCAATCGCCCCAGCGGTTCTCCTATCAGTCGGTAGTTCGTGACGCATCGGGTGCACTGGTGGCAGAATGTCCAGTGGGGTTGCGCATCAGTATTGTGCATTTTGAACCACAAGGCGAAGTGGTGTATGTTGAGACTCATCAGCCCGTTACCAATAGCAACGGACTGCTTACGGTGCTTTTGGGCGGAGGAGAGGTGCAGCAGGGTCGGTTTGATTCCATCCGTTGGAGCGATGGGCCTTATTTTGTCAAGAGCGAGATGGATTTGCAAGGGGGTACAGCCTATACTATGGAGGTAGTGCAGCAGCTGGTCAGCGTTCCGTATGCGCTGCATGCTGCCAGTGCAGATATGCTGACGCACTCCGTCAACTACGACAGCATCGTGAACGCTGCTATCAACAATGCGGGATTCTTGCTTTCCGAGCAGCAAACCCTTTCTGCAGTAATGACATCAGGCAACAGTGCGGGCAATAATCAGTTGAAGGAGTTGCAAGACCCAACTGAAGCGCAGGATGCCGTAACCTATCATCAACTACAAGAAGTGCAGCAATTGATAGCGTCGTTACAAACAAGAGTGGATAGCTTGAGGCAAGTGGTGAGCTCCAACAACAATAATCCAGTAACGCCTATAGTGGCTTTGTTGCCGACGCTGACAACCTCAGCAGTTACTAATATAACCATTACAGGTGCGGTATCGGGCGGCACTATTACCTTCGACGGTGGCTCTGTGGTAACGGCAAGGGGCGTGTGCTGGGGAGCTTCAGAGGCTCCTACGATAAGCAATTGCTTAGGCAAAACCGAGGATGGCACTGGTATGGGAGCGTTCAGTAGCGCGATAACGGGCTTATCGGAAGGGAGTACTTACTATGTGCGGGCTTACGCCACCAACAGCGCAGGCACTGCTTATGGTGAAGCGCAGCAGTTTACTGCATCAGGTGATGCAGTGCTAACGCTTACCACTACGATGGTTACCAATATTAGCGAAACATCTGCAATATCAGGCGGTACTATTATTTCCGATGGTAGGACTGCGATTGCGGCAAGGGGTGTGTGCTGGAGCACATCGAGTGTACCTACGGTGGACGACTGCTTGGGTAAGACTTCCGAAGGCACTGGTTCAGGCTCGTTTATCAGTATCGTTACGGGCTTAACGTGGGGTACTACCTATTATGTGCGTGCGTATGCTATCAATGACGTGGATACAGCCTATGGCGAGATAGTCAGTTTTACAACCATATCGACAGGAACCCTATCTGGATTGTTTTCAGTGGCAACAGGTAAGCAGGTGCGATTTGCACAAGGCAACTTGCAATACATCTCCACGGGTACACACGCCTGTGCTGATGGTACTATCAAGTCTGGTACATGGCGCTTTGCAGATCATCAGTACGACTATGTGGGTAGCCCATCGCAAAATGGAAAAAATTTTAACGAGGCATCAGGCAATGTGTCAGGCGGTGACAATGCGCATATCGGCGTTAGTTATACGGGTCAAATAGACCTCTTTGGGTGGGGTGCCAGTGGGTACAATGGCTGCAATCCGTATTTGACTACGACTAATTATAGTAATTATGGTCCCTCGGGCGATAGTAATTTAACGGGCAACGCTGCCTATTACGACTGGGGCGTGTATAATGCCATTAGCAATGGTGGAAACAAGCCAGGTAGATGGAGGCTGCTAACCATAGATGAGTGGGAATACTTGTGTAATGGTAGAGACAGCGCCTCGTTCAAGCGTGGAAGTGCCACAGTGAATGGGGTATATGGGGTGGTGTTCTTGCCCGACAGTTGGACGCTGCCTGAAGGCTGCTCGTTCAATTTTGGAGACAGCTTGGGATGGGCAACCAACACCTACAGTTATAGTCAATGGAATGCGATGGAGACAGCTGGTGCGTTGTTCTTACCTGTCGCAGGTTCACGAAAAGGAACTTTGGTCTATTTTGTGGGTGGCAACGGCCGATACTGGTCTTCAACGGCAAATGGGGATTGTAGCGCACACTACTTGTATTCCGCTGCTACACTTCTTAATACAAGCAGGATTGACTATGAAAACAACCGCAATAGTGGCTATTCAGTGCGGATGGTGGCTGCAGAGTGTCTTACACAACCAACGATTGCTACCACGATGGCTATCAGTATCACCCCAAGAAGTGCTGTGTTAGGAGGCAGCATCACCTCCGATGATGAGGCGTCAGTTACGGCATGTGGCGTGTGTTGGAGTACTTCGAGTATGCCTACTGTGGAAAACTGTTTGGGCAAGACTACCTATGGTTATAGAGTTGGTTCGTTTAGCCGTGCTATTACGGACTTAATGTGGAATACTACCTACTATGTGCGGGCTTATGCCACCAATAGCAAAGGTACTGCCTACGGTGAGGAAGTGCAGTTTACTACACTTGATGTTTCGGTACCAACGCTTACCACTACGATGGCTGATGCTATCACATATAAAAGTGCGGTGTTAGGCGGCAATATTTCTGATAGCGGGGGAATGGCAGTTACGGCAAGGGGTGTGTGCTGGAGTACTTCGAGCATGCCTACGGTGGATAACTGCTTAGGTAAGACTTCTGAGGGTACTGGCGTTGGCTCGTTTAGTAGTACATTAACGGGGTTAAGCGGAAGTACTACCTACTATGTGCGGGCGTACGCTACCAATGGCGTAGGTACAGCCTATGGTGATACAGTCAGTTTTACAACCGTACCAACAGGTGCTTTGTCTGGATTGTTTTCAGTGGCAAATGGCAAACAGGTACGATTTGCGCAGGGTAATCTACAATACAGCACCACGAAAACACACGTCTGCGCTGATGGTTCGGTCAAGGATGGTACATGGCGCTTTGCTGATCATCAGTATGATTATATAGGCAGTGCATCTCAATATGGAAAATATTTTAATGAAGCATCAGGTAATGTGTTGGATGGCGATAATGCGAAAGTTGGCGATACCTGCAAAGGGTGGATAGACCTCTTTGGTTGGGGAACCAGCGGGTACAACGGTTGTAACCCATATCTGAGTACTACTGACTATAGCGATTATGGCGCTTCTGGTGCAACCAATATAACGGGCGACTCTGCATATTACGATTGGGGAATATATAATGCCATCAGCAATGGCGGAAACGAGGCTGGTAAGTGGCGGTTGCTGACCAATGCTGAGTGGAACTACCTCTGCACCAAAAGAGGATTTATCTCACCCAAAAACGGATTGGCTACGGTGGCAGGAGTGCATGGAATAGTGTTTTTGCCTGACAGTTGGACGGCACCAAAAGGATATACGTTCGAGCAAGGACACGATAGCGGCTGGACAACCAATACATACACTGCGGAACAGTGGGAGACGATGGAACTATCTGGCGCAGTGTTTTTGCCTGCTGCAGGTCGCCGTCTTGATACCTCAGTTAGCAATGTGGGCAGTTTTGGCTACTATTGGTCATCAACAGCCAATGGCAATGACAACGCATACTACATGTACCTTGTGGATTATGGAGTTGGTACGTATTGTGAAAACCGTTGCTATGGCAGTTCTGTGCGGTTGGTATGTGAGTAACTTAGCAACAACACAACTACTATGTAATTCATAATGCTGGTTAAGTGTCTGTAAACTGACACCAATAAAAATTGAATGATACCTTATGAATAACTAAACTTGAAAAAAAGTTTTGTAGAATTGTGATTTAGTTGTATCTTTGCAATTCGTTGTGTGTGATGATTTTGTGGTGACTTGTATAGACAAATATTTCTAATTCAAATAAATAATAAACAATGTACGCAATTGTAGAAATCGCAGGAAAGCAATTCAAGGTTGCTCAAGATCAGAAGATTTTCGTGAGCCGTCTCCAGAATGAGGAGGGTAGCGAGGTTTCTTTTGACACCGTGATGCTTAAAGACAACGATGGTAATGTTGAGGTAGGTAAGCCTTACATTGCTGGTGCTAACGTAAAGGCCACCGTAATCCGTCATCTTAAAGGTGATAAAGTGCTGGTCTTTAAGAAGATTCGCCGCAAAGGCTATCAGAAGATGAATGGTCATCGTGATTATTTGACCCAAATTCAAATTAACAGCATCAATTAAGTTGTGATACTTCCCGATTGGTTAAGGTTATAGTTGTTGTAAACTTGCTGATTGAGGATGTTGATGTCATAAATCACAAAGTAGTAATCTTATAAATTTAGAATATTATGGCACATAAAAAAGGTGTCGGTAGTTCGAGCAACGGTCGCGAATCCGAAAGCAAACGTTGGGGTGTTAAAATCTTTGGTGG
>JAGHVA010000075.1 GCA_018064565.1 Candidatus Colimorpha onthohippi | reverse complement strand
CCACACGCTTTTTGTTGTAAGCTGCAGTAGCTCAGCTGGTAGAGCGCATCCTTGGTAAGGATGAGGTCACCGGTTCAAATCCGGTCTGTAGCTCTTTTTTTGTTTCAATCTTTTTCAAGGACGGGGGATGTTCTCGCCATTAATGTTACGAAAAGGCTATTGAACTTTATTGTTAACAATTAATACGTATTAAACAATGGCAAAAGAAAAATTTGATCGTTCTAAACCGCACGTCAACATCGGTACGATTGGTCACGTTGACCACGGTAAGACTACCCTTACTGCAGCTATCACCAAGGTTCTTGCTGAAAAGGGTCTCTCTGAGGTGAAGTCTTTCGACTCCATCGACTCTGCTCCTGAAGAGAAAGAGCGTGGTATCACCATCAACACCGCTCACGTTGAGTATCAAACCGAAAGCCGTCACTATGCTCACGTTGACTGCCCAGGTCACGCTGACTACGTTAAAAACATGGTTACTGGTGCTGCCCAGATGGATGGCGCTATCCTCGTTGTGGCTGCTACCGATGGTCCTATGCCTCAAACTCGCGAGCATATCCTTTTGGCTCGTCAGGTTGGTGTGCCTCAGTTGGTTGTTTTCATGAACAAGTGCGACCCCGTTGATGATCCCGAACTTCTTGATCTCGTTGAGATGGAAATTCGTGAGCTCCTCAGCACTTATGAATATGATGGCGACAATATTCCTATCATCCGTGGTTCTGCTCTCGCTGGTCTTAACGGTGAGGCAAGCGGTGTGAAAAACATCGAGGACTTGATGAATGCTGTTGATACTTGGATCCCACTGCCTACCCGTGCAGTTGATAAGGATTTCTTGATGCCTATCGAGGATGTGTTCTCAATCACTGGTCGTGGTACTGTTGCCACTGGTCGTGTTGAGGCTGGTGTAATCCATGTTGGTGACCCAGTTGATATCATCGGTATGGGTGCTGAGAAGTTGAAGAGCACTGTTACTGGTGTTGAGATGTTCCGCAAGCTCCTTGATCAGGGAGAGGCTGGCGACAACGTAGGTCTCCTTCTCCGTGGTATCGATAAAGACGAGATCCGTCGTGGTATGGTTATCGCCAAGCAAGGTAGCGTGAAACCTCATCACAAATTTGAGGCTACGGTTTACATCCTCAGCAAAGACGAGGGTGGTCGTCACACTCCTTTCAAAAACAACTATCGTCCTCAGTTCTATTTCCGCACCACTGACGTAACGGGTACCATTACCCTTGAGGCTGGTCGCGAGATGGTTATGCCTGGTGATAACTTGACTATCACTGTCGAATTGATCGACGATATCGCTATGGATGTCAACCTCCGTTTCGCTATCCGCGAGGGTGGCCGTACGGTTGGATCCGGTCAGGTAACCAAGATTATCGAATAATCTTATACATCTATACGAGGCGGGTATTCTTACCCGCTTCTTTTAGGGGCATAGTTAAATGGCATAATGACGGTCTCCAAAACCGCAGTTGGGAGTTCGATTCTCTCTGCCCCTGCCAAGAAAATTTCTAATGAAGGCAATTGATTTTAGATAATTCTGTTTGGTGATTATTATTCTCAATTGTCTTTTTTATGGCTGTTTATTTTTCAGTAAGAACGTAAGATGTCAAAATTCGGTAACTATGTGAAGTCGAGCTACGACGAGTTGATACACAAAGTGTCGTGGCCTTCTTTTAAGGAACTGCAAAGCAGCGCTGTCGTTGTGGCTGTCGCAGCTTTAATCTTTGCTCTCGTGGTCTTTGCCATGGACGTTGTCTTTGGTGCACAGAACATGGGATGGAAAGGTCTTCTTGGATACTTTTATGCTCTGATTGGATAGTCTCGGCTCTTGCTTAATCATGCCGTTGCTCGGGAGGGTTGTGCCTTGCCAGCAAGGGTGTGGTGCTGTGTCTTGCTTCCCAATCTTTTTTGAGGCTCAGTCGCATAGCCTTTCTTCTAATCAAAGCGTTTAGTATATTTACACTATTTAAGTTCTATTACAAAAATGGATCAACAGACAAAAAGGTGGTATGTCCTTAGGGCAATCAGCGGCAAGGAAAAGAAAGCCAAAGAGTACATCGAAAGCGAAGTCGCTAAACGTGGTTGGCAGGATCTTGTCTCGCAAGTGCTCATCCCTACTGAGAAGGTTTTTAATATCCGTAACGGGAAAAAAATCGTAAAAGAGCGTCCTACTATGCCCGGTTACGTCTTGATCGAGGCTGATTTGTTGAAAACTGTTTCAACTCAAAAGGTCGAGAATGGTCATACCGTTATTGAGACAAAAACTGAATTCCGTAAGGATGTGGTTTCCGCCATCTCTGATATCCCTAATGTTGTAAGTTTCCTCACCGAGCGTAACGGCAATCCATCGCCTGTACGCCCCGATGAAATTAACAGGATTTTAGGTACGATTGATAATCAACTCGAAGCCGTTAGCGGAGAGGATGAGGTTTATATCGTAGGCGAGCCTGTCAAGGTTATCGAGGGCCCTTTCAGCACTTTTGCTGGTATTATCGAAGAGGTAAACATGGAAAAGAAAAAATTGACTGTCACAGTCAAGATTTTCGGTCGCAAGACTCCTTTGGAACTCGGCTTTAACCAGGTTGAGAAAGAATAGTGTAAATTTTTATCAATTGCTTCTTGCAGGTCTCCCTGTGTAGAGGCAGTCAACAATTAACTCTATAAAATTTAATTCAATGGCAAAAGAAGTTGCAGGATTGATTAAATTGCAAATCAAAGGCGCTGCTGCTAACCCAGCCCCTCCCGTTGGACCCGCTTTGGGTGCCAAGGGTGTGAACATCATGGAGTTCTGCAAGCAGTTCAACGCCCGTACGCAGGAACTTGCTGGCAAGGTGGTTCCTGTTATCATCACGGTCTACGCTGATAAGTCTTTCGACTTTGTGATTAAGACGCCTCCAGTGGCTGTCCAGCTTAAAGAGTTCGCCAAGGCACAAAAGGGTTCTGCCGAACCTAACCGTGTAAAGGTGGCCTCTGTGACCTGGGATCAGGTGCGTCAGATTGCCGAAGTCAAGATGCCAGACCTTAACTGCTTCACCATCGAGTCTGCGATGAGCATGGTGGCGGGTACGGCTCGCAGTATGGGTATCACTGTTACGGGTGACTCTCCTTTGACTAAGTAATCTCAATCTAAAAAAAAGAAATCAGTTAATTCGTGGTAGCACCTCTCTATGGTAGGTGCGGTGACCACAAAACAGTCAAAATCATGGCAAAACTAACTAAGAAACAAAAAGAAGCCTTCGCAAAGTTCGATAAGAACCAGGTTTTCTCGCTCGAAGAGGCTGTACAGGTGGTGAAGAACATTACCTATACTAAGTTCGACGCTTCTGTTGATATCGATGTCCGTTTGGGTGTCGATCCTCGTAAGGCTAACCAGATGGTGCGTGGTAGTGTTACGCTGCCTCATGGTACTGGTAAGACAATCCGTGTTCTCGCACTTTGTACCCCTGATAAAGAGGAAGAAGCTAAGGCTGCCGGAGCTGATTATTATGGTCTCGACGAGTATATCGCCAAGATTAAAGGCGGTTGGACGGATGTTGATGTTATTATT
>JAGHVA010000101.1 GCA_018064565.1 Candidatus Colimorpha onthohippi | reverse complement strand
CCCGACTGCAAAAATACATTTTTTTTTGGTACGTCAACAATTTATATAAAAATAATTATAATCCGTAAATCAACACACCCAATAGGGCCGCTACCACTATAAGCAATATGGGCGACACCCTTCGCTGGAAAGCGACAACCCGCCCAAACACCCTGACATGGGCTACCCCTCGAGGAATTATAGACAAGCCAAACACTACAACAAATATCAGCACGCTGGTTACAAACTGCTTAGACCACGCTGGCTCGCCAAAACTTTGCGGCGTGAGCAGCTGCAACGCAGCAGCGGCTATCAAGCCGATAGCCGTAAACCGTAACATCGACAACACACTCCGCACTGTGGGGTGCTGACTATGTTTCAACAAGAAATGCAACAATACAACCATGAGTAGTACCGGCAAAAAAATCACCGCCACCGAGCAGAGCACCGACCCCGCTACAGCTACCACCTCGCTATAGCCAGCTTCCACAAGGGCAGTATAACCTGTATAGGTAGCTGTGTTGATCCCGATAGGTCCTGGCGTCATCTCGCTCACCGCTATGATGTCTGTAAGCTGCCTGGCGGTAATCCAACCGTGGTTGACCACCACCTCATCGTGAATCAGGGCTATCATAGCCAAGCCGCCTCCAAAAGAGAACAGTCCAATCTTGAAAAACGTAAATACCAACGAGAAAAACATACGATCCGCCAGTTTGCTACACTACCCGCATCAAACCACCCAACACAGCCGCCACTGCCACTACCACTACAGGACTCACCCCAAACGCCCATATCAGCAATGCCGACAAGATGGGAATCCAGCAGGTACGCCACGAGATATGGCTGGCACGCGCCATCGTAAATACTGGCGCTGCAATCAAAGCCACCACACACGGACGAACTGCCATAAAGATATGCTCTACCACCTCGTTGCCGCTGAACTGACGAAAGAAGACAGCCAGCAGCAGTATGACAGCAATGGGAACCATGATGGTAGCAGCCACAGCCACCACCGCACCCACCACTCCGTGCTCGCGGTAACCTACCGATGCCGCCATATTGACGGCAAAAGCACCTGGCATGGCCTGCGAGAGTGCTACCTGATCCAAAAACTCGTTTTCGGTAAGCCACCCGTTGCGCTCTACCACCTCACGCTGCATGGGAGCAATCATGGCATACCCTCCGCCAAACGTAAACGCACCAACCTTAAAAAACGAGACAAACAACGACCACATGTCCGCTCCCTGAGCTATTTACGCTTACGCTCGGGGATTGGCGAAAGCGTTGCCGTCTGAACCTTGATACGCGTACCTGGTGCCAACTCCACCGTTGCCAAAGGGCCATCTACACTGACGATAGTAACATGGATGCCTTTATCCGTCATCACCAAATCGCCTTTCTTCAAACTGGCACGGTAGGCAGCCTCTTTTTTGGCCTGCTGGTTGCTGGGGCGAATCAAAAAGAAATAAAACACGACAATCATCAAGACAATCATGATGGCCGTCTTCCACCCCATTGCGATATCTAACAATAACATATCCGACAAAAATTAAAGCTGATGATTAGAACTTCATGGTCAACCCAACGGTAGTCCTGATATCTTCACGGTTAGTACCTTCGGGCACCAAACTGCGGTATTCGTAATCAAACGACACATCGAACGAGACCACCCGACTGATTTGCGTAGATAATGTGGTAACACTGGTGATGATATAGTCGCCACTAAAATCCTTGAACGAAGGTTGATAAAAGGTGGTGTGCTTGATGGAGACCGCAGGACCTATCTTCTGCTTAATCTTGGCGCGGAGCGACAGACGGTCAACACGAGTATCGAGCGTAGTAGCCTGATAATAATCGACAAAATCGCACACATACGCTGCGCTGATAGAATAGTCGCAGACCGACGGCAAAGTATAGATGCGATATTTGGCACCCACCAGCAGACTCAACTTGCTGTCATACCCTTTGAAATGGTTGGTCAAATACTCTGCTGCGAAGAAAGGCGAGAAACGGTCGTATTGGAAGACGTCAAACTTCAGTCCAGCGCCAAACTCACGGTTGGTCTCAATCTCTTTCTCTCGACTATAGAGGATATTGTAGTGAGCATCAAACGCCAACGTGCTGTCGTTGCGCTCAACACCACCGTTGTTGGTCAAACTCATATTCGATACGTTACCACAGTTCAAAGCCCCACCCAATCCGAGTTTGAAATCCCATTTTTTTTGTGCTGTAGCAACACCCGAAAGCAGCAACAGCGAAGCAATAATTGTAAGAAAACGATTCATACGTGATAAAAAAATAATTAGTACATAAACAGATATGAAATAGAAAAACCTCCTATTTCGATGTGCAAAGATACACATTTATTTTTTTTCAAACTATCCACAAAACATTTGTATCTTTGCATTTTTTAATATCCGACCATAACTTACGGTTATAACACACTACAAAAGCCATGTTGCTGCTCCTCATATTCCTGCTTTCTGCCATGACCATATCGTTTATGTGCTCGATATTGGAATCGGTGCTGATGTCCACACCTATATCGTACATCACCATGCGTGAGGATGAGGGGTACAAGCCTGCCACCCGCTTCAAGAAATACAAGCAAGACAACGCACGCGCCATAGCCGCCATATTGTCGCTCAACACCATTGCCAACACCATAGGCGCAGCTGGTGTTGGCAACCAGGTAACGGAAGCCTTCGGCAACCAGTGGTTTGGTCTGGTGTCGGCTATTACCACCGTACTGATATTAGTATTTTCAGAGATTATTCCCAAAACCATAGGCACCTCACAATGGAAACACCTGATGGGATTTACGGCTGGGACTATCCGCATTTTGATTGTGCTGATGTACCCATTGGTACTGCTCATAGAGTTGCTGACGCGCCTGATTTCCAAAAACGATGAGGAAGCCAGCGTAAGCCGCGAGGAGGTAGCCGCACTGGCTGACGTAGGCGAGGACGAAGGCGTGATAGACGAAGACGAAAACAAAATCATACAAAACGTCATCAAACTGAACAACGTGAAAGCTTGCGACGTGATGACCCCTCGGGTGGTAGCGGCAGTAGCGCCCGAAAGCATGACACTGAAAGACTTTTACGAGCTGGAAGAGCACAGCCACTTCTCGCGCATCCCTGTATATGCCGAAGCTCCAGAGTATATCACAGGCTATATACTGCGTAGCGAGGCATTGGAGCTACTGGCAGAGGACAAATTTGACCAAACTTTAGGCAGCATCCGCCGAGATATACCTTATTTTAATGAGGAGCTGAGCATCAGCGATATATGGGAAAGCCTGCTAACGCACAAAGAGCAGATTGCCTTGATTATTGACGAATACGGCTGTTTTGAAGGCATACTGACCTTGGAGGATATCATCGAGACTATCTTCGGACTGGAGATTATAGACGAGAGCGATGAGGTAAGCGACATGCAACAATATGCACGCGAACGCTGGCAGCAACGCCAAAGTAAGTTCAAGAAGATTTAGACAGCGATAGTAATCGAATAGATAGGAATAAACAGGGATAGATAGGGTGCGACAGCTATTGATAGGGATAGATATAGAGAACAATTACACTATACAACAAAAGGGCAATCATAATGATTGCCCTTTTGTTGTAGTGGAGGTCGATTCCGGATTCGAACCGGAGTAGCAGGTTTTGCAGACCTGTGCCTAGCCGCTCGGCCAACCGACCATAACCGCTCGAAAGCGTTTGCAAAGGTACAACCTTTTTCTGACACCACAAAATATATTTTGCGAAAAAAATATTTTTCACAAAAAAACAACTCATTTTCAAAAGTATTTGTACTTTTGCAAAAATAGGACAAACGATAACAGACATGCGTTACGAAGTTGATTTTTTAGTTATTGGCTCAGGAATTGCAGGCTTGAGTTTTGCACTAAAAGTAGCACCATACGGCAAAGTATGCGTATTAACCAAAGGAGACGCCTCGGAAGGATCAACAAAATATGCGCAAGGCGGTATAGCCGCTGTGTATGGTGGTCTGGCAGGGGCAGACAGTTTTGACCGCCACATCCAAGACACGCTTATAGCTGGCGACGGGCTGTGCGACAAAGCAGTGGTAGAGATGACCATCCGCGAGGCACCCGAGCGAATATCCGAACTGGTTGGCTATGGTGTGAGTTTTGACAAAGAGAACGGACATTACGACCTGCACCGCGAGGGTGGGCATAGCGCATTCCGTATATTACACCACAAAGACAATACTGGTGCGGAGATTGAGCGCGGACTGCTGCAAGCCATCCATGACCACCCGAACATAGAACTCATAGAGAACCAATTTGCCATAGATATCATCACCCAGCACCACTTAGGGCAGCACGTAACGCGCCACACACCCAACATAGAGTGCTATGGCGTATATGCTTTGAATGGCAACACACATCAGATAGACACCTACTTGGCCAAAGTAACCATGCTTGCCACCGGTGGTATGGGCAACGTATATTCCACCACTACAACGCCAGTAATCTCAACTGGCGATGGTGTGGCAATGGTTCACCGCGCCCGTGGGGTATTGCGCGATATGGAGTTTGTACAATTCCACCCTACATCGCTCTACAACCCAGCAGAAAAACCCGCCTTTTTGATTACCGAAGCCATGCGCGGTGCTGGCGCCATACTCAAAGACATCCACGGCAATGAGTTTATGCACAAATACGACCAGCGGCTCTCGCTGGCTCCGCGCGACATAGTGGCGCGCGCTATTGACAACGAGATGAAGTTGGCAGGTGTTGACCACCTCTACCTCGATGCCCGTGAGATTGGTAAAGAGGGACTGATGAATGGCTTCCCAACCATCTACGCCAAATGCTTGGAATTGGGCATCAACATAGCCAAAGACATGATTCCCGTCAGGCCTGCTGCACACTACCAGTGTGGCGGCATCGTGGTCTCGACCGAAGGCGAGAGCAGCATACACAACCTATATGCCGCTGGTGAATGCTCCTGCACTGGGTTGCATGGTGGCAATAGGCTTGCCAGCAATTCGCTATTGGAAGCCGTGGTATATGCTCACAACGCTGCACAAAGTGCTTGCAAGCGGATTGCCGACATCGAATATCGCACCGATGTGCCTGATTGGAATGCCGACGGCATGGTACTGAACGAAGAGATGGTACTGATTACCCAAACCAAGAAAGAATTGCAGGAAATTATGTCGAACTATGTCGGCATAGTACGCAGCGACCTGCGCTTAGAACGAGCACTCAACCGGCTCAATCTCATCTATCGCGAGACAGAAGAGCTATACAACCGCAGCGTGGTAACGGAAGAACTGTCTGAGTTGCGCAACCTTATAGCTTGCGCCTACCTCATTACCAAACAAGCTATGGCTCGTCGCGAAAACAGAGGACTACACTACTCTATCGACCTGAAGAAATAGACGGCGGAATCCACACATACCCCTAAAAGGACAACCCCACAAACGCTTGAGAATGCCAGCCGTTTGTGGGGTTGTTTGATGGGTAGCAGTCGGACTAATAGCCCAAAATCTTCAACATAGACTTATGACTCTGCTCTTTGGCGAACAGCTTGGTAGTATAGTTTCCGTTTTCGTCTTTGTCGATGATGATATGCTTGGGTGCTGGTACCAGACAATGCTGGATTCCGCCATAGCCACCTAAGCTCTCCTGATAGGCACCTGTATGAAAGAAACCAATATATAATGGTTCTTCTTTTTGCAACTTAGGCAAGAAGATGGCATTGGCGTGGCTGTCTGCGTTATAATAATCCTCACTGTCGCACGTCAAACCACCTAAAAACACACGCTGATACTCACTGTTCCAATGGTTGATGGGCAACATGATAAATCGCTGATTGATACCCCATGTATCGGGCAACGTGGTAATAAACGAACTGTCAATCATATACCACAACTCGCGATCGTTTTGCTGCTTCTGATCCAAGATGCTATATAGCGTAGCACCGCTCTCGCCCACGGTGAAACTGCCAAACTCCGTAAAGATATCTGGCTCCTCAACTCCCCTTTGCATACATATATTCTTAATCTGAGCCAAAATCTCTTCTGCCATATACTCATAATCATAATCGGCAGCCAAAGAGGTTTTTTGTGGAAAGCCTCCACCTATGTTAAGCGAATCCAACTCAGGACACACCTGCTTCAAATCGCAATATACATTCACGCATTTTGCTAACTCGTTCCAATAATAGGCAGTGTCGCGGATGCCCGTATTGATAAAGAAGTGAAGCATCTTGAACTGAAATCTCGCATTCGGCTTAATCTGATCTTCGTAAAAGCTGAGGATGTCGTTATACCGGATACCCAATCGAGAGGTATAGAAGTCAAACTTGGGCTCCTCCTCCGATGCAATGCGGATGCCTAAAAACATTTTTTTGTCGCCATCTACACGCGACTGCATGAGTTGATCTAAAGCGTAATACTCGTTCTTGTTGTCCAAGATAGGAATGACATTACGAAACCCATCTGCATATAAATCTGCAATATTCTCGATATATTGAGGTTTCTTATAACCATTGCATACAATAAATATATCCTTGGTGATCAACTCATTCTGATACAACTCTTGGATAAGGTTGATATCAAAAGCAGATGAGGTCTCGAGGTTGATGTCATTTTTTAATGCCTCTTCGAGCACAAAACTAAAATGGCTACTTTTGGTACAGTAGCAATAATTGTACGAACCACGATAGTCAGTCTTGGCTATTGCCACATTAAACATGCGCTTGGCACGCTGTATCTGCAAACTTATCTTGGGCAGATAGGTAATCTTGAGCGGAGTGCCATACTGCTTGATTATCTCCATCAATGGAATATCGTGAAAAAACAACTCTCCCTCTTCTGTACGAAATTCGTCTTTGGGAAAATCAAAAGTCTGATCAATAAGATCGCAGTACTTGTTTTTCATTTTTACAATCTAACTTCATTAAACAGAACATCTACACACAATCCAACTGAGACGGATTGGGCTGCAAATATACAAAAAAGTAAGTTAGAGAAGCAAAAAAAATACAACACGCCCTACTTTGCAGATAGATAATGCACTATTCTACCACAAGCCGACGGACATACACTCGACCCTGAGACACCAATTTCAGCATATAAATCCCTGCTGGCAACGTAGTTACCGACAGCCTTGCCGACGAGCCATTTGCCTTTTGCGACAGCACCAACTGCCCCGTGGCGCCATACAGCTCGACCCATTGCAAGCCTGGAGCAGCCACTTCTACCTGAGACCGTGCAGGATTGGGAAATACCGAAAGTGCTGAACCTTCGGCACAATTTTCGACTCCCAACGGCCTTATGCGTATAAAAACAGAGTCATAGCCTACACACCCTGCGCGCAGACCTGCCACACCAATCAAAGTGTCAGACATCAAAACAATGCGAATACTTGCCACACTATCACCAGTGGACCACTGGTACGACTGCGCTCCGTCAGCCACAAGAAAGATAGTCTGCTTCCGCAATGCCTCTGTATCCGACGAGTGGATATGGACAGTTGGTGGAGGCAACACACTCAGTCTAAACAGCACCAACGTATCCTCAACAGCATATCGAACCAATGTGTCGGCCGCACACGAGTTACAAAGCGTGTCGCCCATAAACAAGTACGAATCGCCACTGCATACCGTATCCGACAAATAACGATACTCGATGGTATTGGTAGCAGGCAACTGAATTGCATCGATATAGGCTCGGTCGTCACCCACCGAACCTGCATAATCCTTGGTATAAGCAAACGTAATTGTATGCATACCACTCGCTATCTCAAATGCTATGCGGCGCCATGTAGTAACGTCGGTTCCCGACACAGACCACACCTCAACTCCATCAATCAAAAACGAAAGAAAATCGTACGACGACTCAGACGACACCAGATAACTAAAACTAACACTATCTGGTTTAGTCAAATTGATAGTCAACGACAACCTTGACGCTCCCCGATGATCCATGTCTTTGCAAGAAGCCGCCGAGTAGGTACCCCACTCCGACTTAGAAGAGATCAACTCCCATGGCGTTTGAGGTGTATCGTGCTGCCATGGCAAACGACTCCAATCGGCAGTCTCAAAATCCTCGGAGAACAAAGGTATCTCTATATCGTTCGTAACACAGTAGTTGCGAAACCCATAAGCAAGCGTAAGCGGTATAGCTGCTGGAAGCGAGGCATCCTCTGGGATGACAAAATTAAACTTCAGCACAACGGTATCACCCATCTGCAACGAATCGATGACAACCGAGTCGGTAACGATAGACACCAACTGATACATTTGCGAAAGTCCGCACACTACATGGCGAGCCATGCCATGACCTGAATTTATGACACGGACGGCAAGTGTATTGGTACTCCCTGGAAGCAGGCTCCCCTCGGTCTGGAACCTCGACACCTTAAGTTTCGGTGCTTTGACTATAAAACTGGTAGCGCAATCAAAACTATACTGCTCGGTCAAAAACTGCATGGTTACATTCACCCTATCCAAATCGGCGATGGCTGGAGAGAGGATACTACGACAGACGTTGTGGCAGACAACGGTCTGCCCTGGGCAGATGGTCTGGATATAGTAAGCCTGCTGCAACGGCATTATAAGCGTAGGGTCGCCCCGCAATAGGTAATTGACATTATGCAGTGTGTCGGTGGTGCCGTTAGTGATGCTGAACGAGAACGATACCGTATCGCCCGCTACAGCACCATCAGCCACAAAATGCGACACTACCAACCTCGACACCGAGTCGTCGGCAAAACGGATTTGCTGCGACATAGGGATAAAGCCTTGAGCTGATGTGGTAACAACCAACGAATTGTCAACGCTGGCTGGGTCGAACAGCAGCACCGCATCGCCTTCGGCATTGGCAGTTGCGGCGCATACTATAGTCTGCGACACAGCATCCAGCAGTGCTACATACGCATAGGGCTCGGTAGTTACAACCACCTGCCCCGAACTACGAGATACTGGAGCCGCCACCGAAAGCGTGGGTGGCAATGCGATGCCAAGCCATGGCTGCATAGAGGGGTCGCCCAAGAGATTATATACCTCCCAATAATAATGTGCGTATCCCTCGTCGGGATCGAGTTCTGCCTGCATATTACCAGCATTCACCATGGCTCCCAACGGGGTACGCCAAGCGGCAAAAGGCTCGTTCGCTATGTGGAAAAGAGCATCGTAAGCGCCCAGATGGTCTGCATCGTAACTGTCAGTTACAAGGTGCATCGTAGGTCTGATATCCGACAAGCTGCGAAAACCCACACTCCAATAAAAGTCGTCTTGCCAATAAGTGGCATTGCTTGAGCCAATATACGCCACGGCTCCCGCCATATCGCCTCGGCGCATCAGAATCTCGCCCAAACAATGCTTGCCATAATTGCCCGAATAGCAACAAGATCCTACCACCACCGAAGGCTTACCTGCGTTATCCAACACGCTTGCCTGAGCTGCTGTAAACGAAGGCCACTGCCAATAATCGACCAATCCGTGTCCAGAATAATTGATCCAGCCAGCACCCGAGTTATAGATACGCAACAACTGGCTTGCCGATGCAGACTGCTTACTGTCGCCCGACACAGCAACTCCATGAGGGATTCTTGCCATGTCGTTCTTAAAATAATAGCGGGTAGGATAGCCACAGGCAGGTGTAAAATATCGGATGGCGAGATAATCCATTGCCGGGTCGGAGAAGTTATACGCATAATCGGCAGGATAGCCTGCATCTTTGCCCGACACAAGCACCGCCGTGCCTAAATAGGAAGGGTCGGCAAGCCGATACTGCTCATACTGCATTATCTTGCGGAGTTGCGTCTGCAACTCTGCGGCTGTAGCAGCCGATATACGTCCGTAATAGCAATCGGGCAGATAGTCGCCATCTGTCCAGGTGGCATAATACAGATCAGTAGGGTGAGACCTGTCAAGACCATTGGTAGCGCGACTGGCAAACGATGGAATCTGAGCCACATCACCTACAATAAGCAAATAGGTAGGTGCTGGCGTTTGTGGGGTTGCCACGGCATACTGATGTCGGATATACGCTGCTATCGACGACGACGAACGCCCCACCTCGGGATCGTTGTTATACACCACCTCGGCAAGAATCCCCTGCTGCCACTTCCAATGGATAAAATCGTCCAACTGACCACGAAACGTGCTGTCTGCCACTATCAGCATCTTGTCGGGAGCCCTGCTTTCGGCAGATTTTGCCGCATGACCATCGTAAGGCAACATAGTCAGGAGATTGGACTCTGGCACGAAATGGGCGGATATATAATTGCGACGCAACTGCTGTGTGGCAATTGTATCTACATCATGATACACAATCCGTAACGTCATAGAAGAACACACCTCGACCATCTGCGACACAGGATTGTAACGCACCGGGCATACCGACAGCTTTGCCAGACGCTGGTATCGGCTGATGCCGACAACACGAACCGTAGGAGCCTGCTTGCCCCACATCGTATCAGTGGCATAAGCCTGCTTGTCAAAGCAAAACACAGCTTCCGATGTGTCGGCTTTGCTGCGATGAGGCTGCTTGGGCATCAAAAGATGACGCACCCCCAAGTCGGACGCTGCATAGGTATGATACTGAGCATCTATCACCTCAACCGACAAACTGCCACATATAGGTACCTCAAGCATACGCGTAAATACTGGCAGCGAGGGAGTACCCTCTTGGCCAGCGGTTACACAGCCTTCTACAGCAAGCGTGTTGAACAGCAAATCGCCAGAGGCAGACGTTGCCACTACCGGCTTAGCAAATGCCAGCGAGACCTCGGCAGCACCCCACGACGAGGATTGCACCGTAACCCCTTGCGCTATTGCAACAAATGGTAGCACTACCCAAAGCACTACCACAAAACAACGATGTATTATCAATTTACAGACAGAAATCATAACGTTCTATTTCATAGCTCCGTTTTCTCGCCTCGGCATACAAGCAAGCTTGTCTGCTCTCGGTTATCGAAAACGTTCTATTTCAGACCATGGTGCCGTAATGAGTACCGTTTGATGCGATATAGGATGAAAAAACTCAATCGAATGGGCGTTCAGCGAGATGCTACCATCTGCATTGGATCTCGGTGCCCCATATTTCAAATCGCCTTTTATCGGACAGCCCAGATGAGCCAGCTGACAACGAATCTGATGGTGCCTGCCTGTATGCAGCTGCACCTCTACAAGATGATAACCGCCCTTTGATGTGGCAACCACTCGATAATCCAACAATGCCCGCTTAGCCCCCTGTGTATGCTCATCACACACAAAACTCTTGTTCAACCGTTCATTACGCACAAGCCAGTTGTCGCAACTGCCCGACAACGGGTTGGGAGCCTGGTGCACAATAGCCCAATAAGTCTTATGAAACTCGCGCTGTTGCACCATAGCATTCATCCGCGCCAAAGCCTTGCTGGTCTTAGCAAAAAGCACCACCCCACTCACAGGCCGGTCTAACCTATGAATCACTCCACAAAATACATTCCCAGGCTTATGGTCGCGCTCTTTGAGAAACAACTTGATGGCGTCCGCCATACACAAGTCGCCCGTCTTGTCGCCATGCACAATTTCGCCTGCACGCTTATTGACCGCTATCAGATGATTATCCTCATATAGAATATCCATGGCTGGACTACTTAACGACCAAACAAGACATAGACTACTGTATTCTCACAAGCGGAGTGATACCATTGCGAACCACGTCTTGCAAATCTACGTTGATGGCAAAACTCTTAGGGATAAACAAATCAATCCTCGATCCGAATTTGATAAACCCCATCTCCTGATTCTGTTTCACCTCATCACCTTCATGAGCATAACAGACAATACGACGCGCCATGGTTCCAGCCACCTGACGAATCATGATTTTATGACCACTTGTCAACCTGACACCTACCGACGTGCGCTCGTTCAAATCGCTCGACTTAGGGTATGACGCCACAAAATAATTGCCTCTATGAAACTTGGAATACTCCACCACACCATCACAAGGATAGCGGTTGACATGCACATCCGTTCCGTTCATGAAGATGCTTATCTGAATACAATCTTCTTTGATATACTCCTTCTCATACATCTCCTCTATCGTAACGATAGTGCCATCGGCAGGAGCAATCAACTGATTGGGGTCGTGGGTGAAGACGCGGTTGGGGATACGAAAAAACAACGACACCAAAATCCAAAAAACAAACAAAATGCCTATAAAAATGCCATGAAATACCGTCCATTGATGAACAAAAAACACCATGGCAGCAAAAATCAACATAATGGCGGCAAACAAACCGCATATCAACTTACGACCTTCTCTATGAAAATACATGGCTAAAAAAATAAAAACTAACTAATCAAAATCAAAAAAACAAATGCAAACGGGATAATCGCCAACAGGCTGTCAAACCTATCCAAAAAACCTCCGTGCCCAGGCATGATATTGCCGCTGTCTTTTACGCCCACCGACCGCTTTAACATAGACTCTGCCAAATCGCCCAGAGTGCCCACCACCGACACAATCAATGCCAACGCCAACTCCTTCAACCAGAGATACTCTCCTCCAAAACCATCACCCACAATAAGCGGTGTTGCTACTACAGCCGCCACAAATGTGAACACCATACCACAAATACAGCCCTCCCATGTCTTGCCAGGCGAATGACGCTGCCACAGCTTGTGCTTGCCAATCAACGAACCACCCATATAGGCACACGCATCGTTGACCCACACTAAAATCAAAAGCAACATCATGTAATGAGAACCACCGTTAAGAAACGACATCAAACCCAACGGCACCGATACATACAACATTGGAAACAGCGTATGCGCCACATCGGTAAAGGGGTTGTCGTTAGAGCGAAACAACTGCACCATAATGGCAACAACAACACTCAACAACAAGACAAAGCCTACCACCTCCAAAACAATGGTTGGAACCTCACCATCAATGCAACCATCTGTGCACGCAAACACCAACCAAATGAATAAGCACACCAAACCCGAATAGAGATATCCTAACCAGCGAATAGGGCGCACCGCCTTGTGTTCCACCAAATTGTAATACTCACAAGTACAACCTTCGGTAACAAAAAGCGCAAACAACCCAAATACCAATATGCCAACAATATCACTTTTCAAGATATCACCAGCATAGATGCAGAACACAAACAGTGCTACATAAACAACAGACGAAACTGTTCTAATCCAAAAATTATTCATTTGCTTCAACATTTCTCGGCCCATAGATTCGTTCAAGATCTTCACGGAACAGCACCTCTTTGTCGTACAACTGCTTTGCCAATTCATCCAACTGCTCGCGATGTTCAAGCAGAATCTTGCGGGCTGCCTGGTAGGCTTCCTCCACCATACGGCGGACTTCCGAATCAATCAGCTCGCCAGTTTTCTCGCTAAACGGCTTGGTAAAAGCCATGTCTATCTGACCTGTAGAATCATAAAAACTGATATTACCCACCTTAGGACTCATACCATAATAGGTTACCATCGAGGATGCCATCTTGGTGGCACGCTCTATGTCGTTGAGCGCACCCGTACTGATACGGCCATACACTATCTCCTCGGCAGCGCGCCCTGCCATAAGCGAAGTCATCTCGTCGAACAAC
>JAGHVA010000182.1 GCA_018064565.1 Candidatus Colimorpha onthohippi | reverse complement strand
CAGATGAAGGAAACGGTGCAGAAGTACACTGACCTGCTGACCAACAATGGCGCAGAAATTGTGTACACCAACAATTGGGGCATGCGCAAGCTGGCCTATCCTATCCGTAAGAAAAATTCGGGTATCTATTATCTTATCGAATTCAAGGCTGAAGGCAAAGTTATCAACGAGCTTGAGGTGGCTTACAAACGCGACGAGCGCTTGCTTCGCTTCTTGACTGTCTGTTTGGACAAGCATGCTGTGGCTTACAACGAGAAAAAACGTGCCGCCAAGAAGGCTGCCGCCGAAGCTGCAAATCAACAATAAGTATTGTGAATCTTGATGACGGGCTTTGTCAACTGTGATATATGCTCGGAAATCGTAATTTTCAAAAGATTATGGCAAACGAAACTGAAATTAAATATCTTACCCCGATAGCTGTTGATACTCAGCGCAAAAAATATTGCCGTTTCAAGAAGTTAGGCATCAAATATATTGATTATAAAGACGCAGACTTTCTGTTGAAGTTTGTTAACGAGCAAGGTAAAATATTACCTCGTCGCATCACTGGCACTTCAAACAAGTATCAGAAGAAAGTCTCTCAAGCCATCAAACGCGCCCGTCACATCGCTTTGATGCCGTATGTGGCCGATTGTCTCAAATAAAATCAAGGAGGATTATCAGATGGAAATTATTTTGAAACAAGATGTAACCAATTTGGGTTACAAAGATGATATCGTAAAGGTTAAAAACGGCTACGCCAACAACTATCTCATTCCTCAGGGCATGGCGATTATGGCAACCCCTACCAATAAGAAAATCCACGCTGAGACTTTGCGTCAGCGCGCTTTCAAAGAGGAAAAAATCCGTAAGGATGCTGAGACTTTGCAAGCTGCCCTCAATGGCAAGACCGTGGTACTGAAAACCAAGGTTGGTGAGAATGGTCAGCTCTTTGGATCGGTCAACAACATCCAGGTTGCTGATGCTCTCAAGGAGCAGCACAACTATGATATCGACCGTAAGACCATCGTAGTGGATGGCAGTAAAATCAAAGAGGTGGGCAACTATACCGCTATTGTCAACATCCACAAGGATATCAAGGCTGAGATTAACCTCACCGTTGAATCTGAATAGTTATTTTTTGGGATTTATATTCCATTTGCCCCGAGCAATAGAACGGAATTCTATTCCGCTCGCTGCTGGGGGCTTTTTGGTAAAAATAATGTGTGCTAAAAACGCAATATTTGAACCATTGGGGTTACTAATTTAGTAACTCAATATGTTGAATCACTATAATTATTGACAGTCATGAAGAAAATATTTTTATCAATTTGTGCTCTTGCTTTTATAGGTATGAGTGCCATGGCAGACAATGTTGACGTGAATATAGCCCAAAAGGCTGGTGCTACCTACTTGGCATCAGTAAAGGGTCAGAAGTCGGTCAACGACCAGTCGATGACTTTGGCTTACACGTTTATAAACAGTGTGTCGGGAGCCCCAACGCTCTATGTCTTCAACCATGAGGCTGGTGGATATGTTATCGTGTCGGGTGTTAATTCAGAAGGGCCTGTAATCGGCTATTCCGAGACAGGCACTATCGACCCTGCCAATATGCCAGAAGCTATGAAGGTCTTTCTGCAAGGCATGAGTAATGGCATCGAGGCGGAACAAAATGCTAATGTGATTGCTTCGGATGCTAAATTGGTTGCGTGGAAAAACTTGTCAGCGGGTCATATCGACCGTAGCCTTTCGGCAAAAGCTGATGGAGACATTCAACTCATTAAGTACCATTGGACTCAAGAGGGGTATTTCAACAGGGAGTATCCTATTTATCAGGGAGGAAATAAATGTATCGTAGGGTGTGGTGCTACAGCGGCAGCCCAAATTATGGCATATTGGCGCTATCCGAAATGTTCGGTAG
>JAGHVA010000177.1 GCA_018064565.1 Candidatus Colimorpha onthohippi | reverse complement strand
CGCTAGCGTTCATCCTGAGCCAGGATCAAACTCTTCATTGTAAGAATTGTTTTTTATAACCTTTTTGACTCATCTTTGTGTCTCGCCTTGACCTCGTCAAGGACTTTGACACACGCTATCTCTTATCACAAAATATCAATGTCCTCTCGCTCATTTTGAGGGGTAACCCCCCGTCAAAAGAGGATGCAAAGATACAACCATTTTTGATACTGACAAACTTTTTTTGATAAATCTTAACTATTTGCTCTTAATTCACTGATCTTCCGTTATGAATTTGCACAGCTTCGAGGTGGATAATGCGGTATTTTTGGGGAGTACTATTTGCTTTTTTCGACATTTTTGAATGAAATGCTACACGATATTTCAAAAAAAATAAATTACTCACTGATAATCAACGCATAAGGCAAATATTGCATAATATATCTCTGCCACAGCAGAGAGTGATTATAGTTTTACTATAGGGTTACTAAAAAAGGCATCTGCCGTATGCAGATGCCTTCAACAAACTTTCAAAGAATAAAAATACACTCGTATGGCAGTTTATTAAGTTGCTATTATTGAGAACTCTCTGCCTAAAGAATTTTGCTGATACTTGCGGTTTTATCCATTATTCATTAGAAAATTCACTAATTAGAAGCAATAGTGTCCTCCTAATTTCCAAGTCCAAGCAGTTTGAGAAATTGGCAAGGTAATCGAGGCCGACTGTTCAAGACTCATACGGAATGATGGAGTAATTTGATATTCTATACCACAACCAAGATTCAAACCAAAAGCCCAAATAGGATCTGGCTTATTATTGTCAATTCTAAAGTACTCTTCACTACCACCACATTCCCTATAATAAACATTCTCTTTCCAATACTCTTGCCCATTTATTGTTACTAATTCGTCCGTATAATCGAAAGCATCGTCAAAAATTGACTCAATTTCAGAATGTCCATAAGCAACAGTAAGACCCGTCACGAGATAGAAATGAAAATCACCATCACCAAACACAAAATTTAGACTTGGGTTAAAATCCCACAAACGGCCAAAGAAATGATCTGCTATTTCACCATTATCAGTCATTGTTTTGTATTTTGACGGACCATTGAAATAATAATCTCCTTCGACCACAAACCGAAGAATGTCGGTAAAATTGTAGCCAAACCGAAGACCCGCACCCATCTTTCCACTTCCACAAATGGTCAACTGAGCGCCAATGGCTAATTTGTTATCTTTTTTTCCAAAATAACGACGTTTGTCAAACGACAAAAAGTTGTCTGGGCTTGCCATATTTGAAGATGCAATGCTGGCTGAACTAATCGAAGCATCAAGCAATTCATGTTGGTTATTTGAAGTTATAGTGGTAACACCACTCAAACTTTCTGCCTGCACAGAACCCATACTAACAATTGTAAGTGCCACTACGGCAATAGAACATAATTTAATTTTCATAATAACTAAAAATTTAAAGTTAATAAAAAGAATGTTTACAACGGTTAAATAATCGGTTAATCGGTTTGATTTTGCAAAAGTACAACATATGCTTCGCACCATTTTGTACCACTTTGAACCATTTTGCACCACTTTGTATTGCACTTATTGACAACATATTACACAAAAAGCATCGGCTTTATAACCCCGATTTGAAAGCATTTGAGCAACTAAATGGATAGTTCTCCACTATCAGCAATGGCTATTCACACTTTTTTGAGGAGTCCTAAATCTACAAAATTATTGTTGAGCTGGTGGATAGCTGACGATGATAACAATAGATGACTATAAATAGCGATAGGTATATGGGTAGCGATAGGTACCCGTTTGGATGGTAACAACAAATGCTGTATCTTTGCTACGCATTTTTTGGGTAGCTATTTGCCGAGTAAACCCCGTTAAAACGTCATGCAACCAAATCTATGCTCTCCAAAACTTTGCAATAAGCACCCAATAATAGCATACATAGAGGGCTTAACCTGACATCAAAAACTGAAAAAACATGAGACAAAGTTCTATGTCAACCTCAACACTACTTCACGCAAAAATGCTTAAAAACGTGATATTGATAATCGGGTGGTTTGCCATTAGCCTGACTTGCGGCGCGACCACGCGCACTCATGCCGATGACTATCCTACCGCCAAACAACGGGTGGAGTTGCTGCTTGATGAGGTAGATCGATTACTTGACGAACAGCAATATAAAAAGGCATGTGAGAAAGCACAGGCGATGCTGCAAACCGCCATATCCGAGAACCGCTCTTGGGAGACCCTCATAGCTGCCGCTTATGTTACCGAAGCAGAAAAAGAGTTTACGGAAGAGCCGATGGCTGCCGCGATAAAACGCTATGAAGAGTTATACCCGATGTTATCCACTGCCGACCAAGCCATGTGCGCAGCACTCCTCAGTAAAATCCTCACATCGTATCAGTCCAGCATGACCACTGACGAGCAACAACGGCAACAGAAATTAGAGTACTACCTCAAGCTGTCGCTCGAACCCATAGACCTACTATGGCAGACGCCTGCCAAACGATATGAGCGGATTTTAAGCAAATACCCAGAGTCGCCAACAGCCAAAAACATACTGCTTACCCCCACATTGTTGGACTTGGTGGTTCATAACGCCATATATTGTAAGCAATATAACAATCCTATACAGGACAACACCGATACAGCACTTAAACTACTTGAGATGCTATATCAAAAGCACTCTGCCGACCCATCGTTTGATGGAGCAGATGCCGAATCGATCCTAATCTATCTGGACATAGAAAAAACAAGGCTCATACTCAACAACGGATTCCACTCATGGAACGAGCAAGTTGCCGTATGGACGCAGCTGATTGAGAAATACCGAGAAAGCGAGAGTGCCGTAGCCAGCCGACTATACGCCGAAGCGGCTACCTTACTGAATGCCAACGGGAAATACACAGAGGCCCTACATCTCTGTGACACCGTAGAAGCACGCTACCAAAATGACGAAGGTGTTGCCGCATGCAAGAACATACGGCTATCCATCATATCGCCCTCGATAGCAGTATCAAAACCAAGCGGAACCGAGACCACCGACAAAGAGAGTATGATAGGCGTAACCCTACGCAACATAGACACGCTATACTGCCAAATAGTAGAACGACAAGACAACAGCGCCCCGACTCAGAACGGAAGAAACAAGAATACAAATTCTAAAGCCCCACACCTTCGGAAACCGCTAACCGCTTGGCAACAACCTATCGCACACCCAGACGACCACCAACCACTAAACACCTACTGCTACATCCCACCCATGCCCATTGGCGACTATGTGCTTATACTATCGCCCACCAACGACATTGACAGCGACAACTACACCACCTACCTGTTTAAGAGCAGCGAACTCGTGCTGCTCACTGCCGAACATGTGCATACCGAACCACATGCTGCGCAATTGAGCGGCACACTGAGGAGTGGCTACGTACTGAACCGCAACAGCGGACTACCCATAGCAGGCGCACAGGTACGACTACAATCAGCCAACCGCAAAACACATACCGACACAAACGGATGGTACTCGCTTGACCTGCCTGCAACGCAAAAGAAAGACAAACTAATGATTGAGACCGCCAACGAGAGTCTGACGCTACAGACAGAACCGCCCTACATAGAGCGACCAGCTACCCGACAGCTGCACTGCAGCATATTTACAGACAGACCCGTTTACCGACTGGACGAGACCATTCAAGCCACAGTGGTGGTGTATAGCAACCAATACAACGACCCCCATACAGAGCCTAACAAGACCATACACTGCCGACTTGCTCGCTATTGGAATGACACACTTGCCAGTCAGACAGTAACCCCTGATGCTGATGGGCGAGCCCCCGTGGCACTGCACATACCCGCCGATGCCTTGCCGGGAAGACATACGATTGTGGTAACACAAACTAACGAGAGCAACACAAGCCGACCAACCACAACAACTGATAGTGACCATGAGATAGGACGACACTCCATAAATATAGAACAATACAAGCAGCCACACTTCAAAATAACGATGAATAGTGAAGACCGTGACAAACGGGCAGACGACACGATAACTGTGAGTGGACTGCTGACAAGTTATACTGGGATTGCGGTAGCCAAAGCACGAATCACCTATACCGTGAACCGCAGCAAGATGGGGCGATGGTGGTGGGACAAAGAAGATGAAGGCATTGTGCATCAAGGTGAGACATGGAGCGATGAAGAAGGACACTTTGAGATTACCTTTGACAACAGCACCCAAGACACAAACACGACATACCTATACACCGTCAAAGCCATAGCGACCGACATCAACGGAGAAACACATGAAGCAAGTTGTAACCGACTGGTTGGGGACAACGACTCATGGCTTGAGATTTTGACACCAGAGGATGTTGATACCCTAAAAGAGATAACCTACCGATGCCAAACGCTGAATGGAACACCCGCAAAACGAGACATTGAGATTACGGTGGCCGAGTTGGAGGCTCCCGCCACAACACGCATAAAGCACCCCAACCATATAGAGGGCTATCAGAACACCCTTACAGAAACAGAATTCAGAAGCCGTTTTGCCGAATACCAATATGACGGTGACGACGAGACACGATATCCCATAAAGGAAATATGCTACACCCTAAGAACACAAAGCAACGATACAGGAGACAACAAAATAGCCGTCGGCATCCAGCCTGACGGGCTATACCGCATCAGTATAGCCACCCAGAACCATGCGGGCAAACGTATAGAATGTTCAAAGATAATACATGTTACGAGTCATGATGCCACCCGCCCACAAAGCGACAAACTGCTGTGGTGTCATGTGAACAAAACAACCGCAATAGTAGGCGACACCATTATATTTAGAATGGGTAGCCGCCAGCATAACGTAAACACCTTTTATGAGATAACCATAGGGCGAAACACCATAGCATTTGACAACATACGACTTGACAACAACATCAAAACCATAAAGATCCCCATAACGGAGGCCATGAAGGGCAACTTCACAATCAATGCCACTGCCATAAAATACGGCAGGCAGCAAGACTATAGTCAAACTATCGCCGTGCCCTACCACGACAAAAAACTGACAATCGACTTTGAGAGTTTCCGCGATAAAGTAACGCCTGGCAGCAACGAAGAATGGAAAATTCGCATCAAAGACAGCGAAGGACAACCCATTTCGGCAGCGATGATACTCACCCTGTATGATGCTGCTTTGGACCACTATGGCATGATGAACTGGACACTATGGCCGTGGAAGATTAACACGAGCCACAGCCACCTGCGCTATTACGAAAATACGATAGACATAGACTACCGACTATGGAATATGATGAACGACTACGGACGTAGCACGCATATACCCTATTATGACCAAAGAGAGGAGGAGACCACAGCATTTTATGGCTACACCATCGAGAAAGGTATAGCCACACAAAGATTGAAATATCTCAGAATGACATCGATGGCATATGCCATGCCTAAAAGCGGCAACCTGAACCGTGCGATGATGATGAACGATATGATGAGCGAGACCGAGAGCGTGACGCCGCAAAAGATGATGCTGGCAGATGAGGCAAAACTGGATGCAGGACTACCGACCGACATAACGGAGACACCTCTGAGAGAAAACCTCAGCACACATGGGATATACCTACCCCAACTACAAAGCGATAGCAACGGAAGTCTGACAGCCACATTCCGAGCCCCAGAGGCATTGACAACGTGGAACTTACTTGGCATAGCCTACACACAACAACTATCCACAGGCACCAAAACCAAGCAGCTAATCACCAGCAAACCCATAATGGTAGAGCCGATGGTGCCTCGCTACATGAGAGAAGGCGACAGCGCAGAGCTAAAGGTAAAGATAACCAACCACACAGAGACAGATGATACCCTTATGGTAAGCATCAAACTGACTGATACAGAAAACGGTTCACTATGGCAAAAAGAAACATTGCAAAAAGTAACTATTTCAAAAAAAGAGAGCCAAGCAGTCGGTTTTGCAGTTGTTGTACCCCATGGAATTGAGCGTATAAACTACGAAATCAGAGCCAAAGGCAGATATGGTAGCGATGGCGAACGCAACCAAATTCCAGTATTGAGCAACCGACAGACAGTAACCGAATCGCAAGCGATGTATTTGAATGGTATCGGAGAAAAACAATATACACTACCCACTTTAGAAAATACCCAAACACGAAAGGTAGAACAACTCTCGGTAGAATATACCGCCAACCCTATCTGGCATGCCGTCAACACACTACCTTACATCAGCCTGCAAGAAAACCCAAGCAACATCTATTTAGGGACAGCCATATATGTCAACAAGCTATCACGCAACATCTTGGACGAGCAGCCCACCATCGAGACCATGGTAGCCGAAGAGCGGGCTGCTGGAAGAGACTACCGCAGCCGACTGCACCAAAACGAAGCGATACAGAACAGCAAACTGACAAACAGTCCGTACCTGCCTGACGCCCAAAATGAAGAAGAACGAGCAGCTAAAGTTGCCATACATTTTGACCGCAACCGAATAGACGACGAGTTGACCACTTGCATAAAAAAACTGAACAACAACCAAAATAGCGATGGCGGATGGTGCTGGATAGCGGGACAGCCAAAATCGGACGAGTATGCTACCCGACGAATACTACAGACACTCGGCAACCTGAACGCAGATAGTCGCACCGAGATAGAACCAGCCATAACAAAAGCCCTGCTCTATTTAGACCAGATAGCCTACAACAAATACCAATACTACAAAAAACACAAGATTACAGATGCACTCGACATCAACTACCTGTATATTCGAAGCATGTACTCACAGCATAGTATCAAAAAAGAATATCAAGAAGCGTACAACTATTTTTGGAACAACGCCCAAAAACACAACAAAAAAATAACCAGCCTATACCACACTGCCGAGCTGGCACTCATACTGAATCGTAATGGAGAACGACAGATGGCTAAAACGTTGCTAAACCGCTTACTACAAAAATCACTGACCAACGATGAGATGGGTATCTACTGGCGCGACAACGTGAGTGGATTACTGTATGAAGAACGCCCTATCGAGGTGCAAAGTATGATTATCAAAGCCTTTGCCGAAATTATGCCAAATGCCAGTGACACCATCGCACAGATGCAGCAATGGTTGTTGAAGCAACGCCAGACCACTTTGTGGAACAGCGACATCGCCACCATCGACGCCCTTGGAGCGTTGCTATTGAACCAGCACTGCGGCAAGACAGTAGCCACAGGAGAAGGAGAAATACGCTGCGGGCAAGATACGATAACAAGCCAAGGAGCAGCAGGTTATGCCCAAAAAACATGGAAAGGGAGTGAGCTAACTGATGACCACCGAACAATAACGATAGCACAAAAGACCAATAACATTGGCTGGGGGGCTGCCTACTGGCAATACAGCGATGAGACAAGCAAAATAACCAATAGCGCAATGGGTGTAACACTCCACAAAGAGACGATGCGAAAGAATGCCGACGGAAAGTGGGTGGCACTACATGATGGCGACTCGGTACGACTTGGAGAAAAACTTCGGGTAGAGATAGCGATAACCTGCGACCGAACCTTAGAATACATAGAACTACGCGATGGGCGCCCTTCTGGATGCGAACCCACCGACACCTATTCTGGCTGGCGATGGAGCGATGGAACAAGCTACTATTGTGTGGTACTTGATTACGAAAACAAGATGTATATCAACCATATTGAAAAAGGGAAGCATGTAACAAATTATGAGATGTATGCCAACCAATGCGGCACCTACGAAAGTGGCGTCACTACACTACAAAGCTTATATGCGCCCGAATTCCGTGCGGTAGCACCCAGCATCAAACTCAATATTACAGAATAAACCAAACTACTTAGAGCATGCCACAACGTCAATGCTGCAACAAGAAGGTGTACCGCTATTAACTTGTGGTTACTCCTCGTCGGGGATAATAGCCCGTGCTATAAAAGCACACGCCTCGGCATCGGCGAGCGCATTGTGCTGGTGGGTGAGTTGGTACCCACACAGAGCGGCAATGGTCTGCAACTTATGATTGGCTGCATCAGGGAATGACTGTTGAGATGCCTTGAGCGTACAGAAAAACTTATAGTTCGGATACCGCATATTGTAAAACTTATGACATGCAATGAGACAAGCTTGGTCAAATAGCATGCCATGCGCCACCAAAGGCAAACCCTCAATTAGCGGGGCAATAGGTTCCCACACATCTGGGAAAAGAGGAGCCGTGACGGTATCAGCCTGACTGATACCATGAATTTTAGTACACCACGCATCGTATTTGTTCGGCTCAGGATAGATGAGCGAATAGATGCGGTCAGTAATACAGCCATCACGCACCACAACCACACCCACACTACAAACACTGGTGTGATGAGCATTGGCAGCCTCAAAATCAATAGCAGCGAAGTTTTGCATACGGAGGCGCAAAGGTACAAAAAAAACTGTAGTTCTCGAAAAATAATGTACTTTTGTCCAACTCGCATGCACACACAAGAATAAAAATAACACTTATGAAACAATTAGTTACAACACTCTGTATGATGGCAGTAATCACAACGGCATTGGTAAGCTGCCACAACAAAAAAGAAACTACCCAAGCCACCGTTGACGAAGAAAAACTATATGCTACATACAAGCCATACACACGCTGGTGGTGGCATTCTGCATATATTGACACCAACGATGTAAGAGATCAACTTATATGGATGAAAGAACATGAATTTGGCGGTGTGGAGATTGCATGGATTTACCCCATGTTTTGCGACAGCACAACATCTCACCCCGACTTTTTGTCGGCCGAATGGGCTAAACCTGTGGAATTTGCCAAACGATGTGCCGACTCGTTAGGATTGGGCTGCGACTTCACCTTTGGCACCATGTGGCCATTTGCTGACGTAGATTTGCCCGATGGCGACCAGACACGTAACTATTTTGACAGCATCGAGATTGCCGCACGCCCATGGGTGTGGGACCACCCAAAAGTAGGACGTATCATCAACCATCTGAATAAAGGCGTGTTTGAACGCTATGCTGCTAAAATGAACGCTGGACTGAGCGGAGCATACCACGGCAAGAAATCAGGCTTGTTTGTAGATTCATGGGAGGTAGAAACCGAGTATTTATGGACACCAGGATTTGAGAAGACATTTATGGAAGAGCATGGCTACGACATAGAACCCTACTTCAAAGAAAAAAAACTGATGGACGCCAAGACTCACAAGATTTATGATCATGACGTATGGTATGACTACATGAGCACCCTATCGGGCTATGTGATGCGCGAATTTTACCAACCATTTGCCGATAATGCCACAAAGAACGGCTGCTTCTCAAGGTCGCAATGCGGAGGAGCACCTACCGACCTGCTTACAGCCTTTACGCTGGTAGATATACCTGAAACCGAAGCCATACTATACGAACCCTGCTTCAGCAAAATCACAGCATCCGCAGCCGAAATTGGAGGGAAACAAGCTGTTACTGCCGAGACCTTTACCTGTGCCTACGGCTGGACGAGCCTACGTTCAAACAACTTTAGAGGACACTCACCACACCAAGGGAGAGAGCAAGTGGCCGACCTAAAATTGATATGCGACGCATTGTTTGCCAATGGAACAAACCAGATAATATGGCATGGCATGCCATTCAATAAAGTAGGCGACACCAGCAATTACTTTTATACCACCTGCCAACTAAGCAGCAGCGAGTTGTGTAATCTAAGCGGAGAGACTGTAAAAACATTTAACCACTACATGGGGGAGGTGTCAAAGTATATGCGCCGTGGGCATAACTATAGCAGCCTTGCCGTATATATGCCACTGGAAGACAGCTGGATGACTGGTGCCTATCCCGAAGGAGTAGTGCCAAAGGAGATGAATTGGCTATGGGGAGCATACGAAATGCGCTACATCAACACCCCCGAACAGTTCAAGGGGATGCAACCACTGTGGGTAAATGAGCACTTTTTGCAGACAGCCACATATAACGATGGTGTGCTGACGTGCGGGAAAGCCAAATTTACAGCACTATATATTGATGTAAACTACATGGAATTGAGTGCCATAGAAGCCATCACCCGTCTGGCTAAAGCAGGATTACCCGTCTGTATGGTGTCAGACCCCAAAGAACCAGGAAAGGTAAAGCATACCCAAGAATATGCCGCTGCCTTGGCTACTCTGCGACAACAACCAAGTGTGAGTACCGAGACAAGCATACTGAACTGCACACCACTGATAGAGGGCGAGCAACTACCCGACTTCTGGATTAGAGAAGATCAAGGAGACTATTATGTGTTTGTAGCCAATCCGCTAACACAAACCATCAAGTACCCATTGGACTACTGCTACGCCTTTACCGACAAGGGTTGCACCAAAAGCATGACCATCAACCACCACGGGAGGCAAGATCATGTGGATCTTAAATTCAGACCTACCGAGTCAATACTTCTTGAAATCACAAACAAAGGTGTGAAACAAATTGACCTAAATTATCTACCCAAACGACTGCGCGAAGAATAAGACAGATTCAATCCATAAGAAATGGCGGCTTGCATAAGTCGCCATTTCTTATGGACCTGTTGATTCTTACAAAGTAACATAGATTAGTTGGTGATAGCTGGCAAAAAGCACCTCCGACTATTGATAATATCTTCAGCAAATAATAATCAGTATCAACTAATAACTTTTTTTTTGTATCTTTGCTTTGCGATGTTGCATACGCTGATCACCGTTTTATGGTATGAGTCAGTGCGTTACGTTATACACAGCATGAAAATACTACAACTTTGCAACAAACCGCCATATCCTCCAACCGATGGAGGAGCGTTGGCTATGAATAGTATCACCCAAGGGTTACTTAGCATGGGGTGTGAAGTGAAGGTATTGGCAATATGTAGCGACAAACATCCAGTAAGACAGCATCTGCTGACCGATGACTACTTAGAAAACACACAATTTGAGTCGGTTTATATCGATTTGGATCCTCATGTGATAGACGCATCTGTGGCAGCACTTTGTGGCGAATCGTACCATGTGAAACGGTATATATCCAGTGCGTTTACTGCTAAACTTATTGACATACTGACTCACCAAGAATTCGATATCGTGCAATTGGAGGGGTTATATTTGACACCCTATGTTGAGACAATCCGCAAACACAGCCAAGCACATATCGTGATGCGGGCACACAACGTAGAGCATCATATATGGAAACAGTTGGCAAGCAGCTGTAAAAACCCATTGCGAAGGAGCTACTTAAAACATTTATCGCTAACCCTACGGGCCTACGAGATAGAGCACATTAATGACTACGATGGGATTGCATGTATCACCAAACAAGATGCCCAATATTTTAAGAATGCTGGATGCAGACGTCCGATAGTATCCATCCCGTTTGCTGTAACGCCAGAGCCTTTGGATAATGTATCAGAAGAGCCCGCCACGCTATTTCATATTGGATCGATGGACTGGCTTCCCAACCAGCAGAGCATCGATTGGCTTTTGAATGATATATGGCCAGTGATTCACAAAGAGGTTGCAAAGGCACGCCTATATTTGGCAGGACGACACATGACGAAGGATTTGATGGAAAGACATATTGATGGCGTATCAATCGTTGGAGAAGTGCCAGACGCCATGTATTTTATAGGAAGCAAACAAATCAATATCGTTCCTTTGCGCAGCGGAAGTGGCATCCGCGTCAAAATTATAGAAGCTATGTCGGCAGGCAAGACAGTAATCTCAACCACAGTTGGAGCCGAAGGGATAGACTATACTGATGGGGAGAACATACTGATAGCCAATACTCCTGAAGAATTTGCTCACCATGTGAAACATTGCATTGAGAATCCAGACTTCTGCCACCAGATTGGTCGCAATGCCTACAATCTAATTGCCACAGAATACGACAGCAAGCACCTAACCGACAAACTTATAAATTTTTACCAGCGGCTATGCTTACACGAATGAATACCCCAATCGAATAATCAACTATAGAACAACTTAAAAATGAAACGACTCCTTTTTGTGTTATTATTTGCCGCCTCCACATTATTGGCACAAGCACAACTACACATACCTAACACCCGTGTCTCATTCGATTTCCCCGATGGAGGATGGAAATATTTGAAAACCATCAATGTTGACAAAAACACGACTGTGTATCTGTATAGTTATGTCCATACTTCAGACGACGACAATTTGCCGCCATTTATGCGCATCTTTGTGCGTACCAATTATACTGACGACATTTATATGCTGGCATACACCAGATATACCCAACAACCCTTCCAATCTATCAACGAATACACCGATGGCCTACCCGCTGACGATGGAATCGGATATATCGGAGCCTATACCAACCATGAGAACAACAACGACTACCAATTTAGGATGATATATTTCAAAGACAGATCGACCGCATTTGAAGTGAGACTTGAATGTGATCGAAAACTATTTGACCAGATGGATGGCACCTTTGAAAAAATATTGAACACCATTAAGATTGAGAAATGAAATACCCTTGGTATATCATTATATTGTATGTATTGCTGAGCGAACCGATTTGGTCGCAAGCTGTTGAGGGTCGGAACGAGTGGACCCACCAGCAGTGGTTGGAACGCTATGCGTTATTGAACGCAGACTACCGCAAAAAGCCTCTCGATGTGATGATTAACATCCAATTGTCTGATTACTATGCCGACACGCTATACCC
>JAGHVA010000270.1 GCA_018064565.1 Candidatus Colimorpha onthohippi | reverse complement strand
TGCCTAAGGCGTGTAAACTCGCTGCTTCGCAGCTCAGACATACACGCTTCTTAACGGCATTCCAGACAGATTTCCTTCACGGAATTTTCGCAAGGCGGGGGAGGCTGCCGCACCAAAATGTCTTCAGTGTTTTGCCGTTGCGTGCATTCAAGGCTATTTCTGCACCCACAAGCCCTGTTCTTAAAAATATATCATGTAACCATGAGGTAAAATTTGCGATAGTCCGATAAAAACATGCCGTAGGCATGAGATATTGGTAGCCAGTGATTCTTATCACTGGAGATGATGCGTCTCCCCACCCATACCATCGCGTTAGCGATGGGACAAAAAAAACGAGCCCCTAACGGGGTACCGCATCTTATGCTCTCTGCCATGAGATATGCAGCTATAAGCCTTCAAGTCTATTTTGGTGTTGATAAGCCCCGTTTATAAAATCATTATACAACTATGAGGTTCAATGATTAGCAATGGTCCAGTAAGCTTTTATCATACAGCAATAATAAAGAAAGCATCCACCGTGACTCTCTCACGATGGATGCTTTTGTATAACTACTTACGATAAGTAAGTACCGATGATTGCAGATAAGTTAGAGCTTAATCTCTACAGGCTCAATCATGTTTTCGGGCTGCATGATCTTGTCGAGTTGCTCTTTGGTGAGCAGACCGTGTTCAAGAACGAGGTCATAAACACCGCGACCTGTCTGAGTGGCCTCTTTGGCAATCATGGTTGACTTCTTGTAGCCGATGAATGGGTTGAGCATGGTAACAATTCCGATGCTGCCTTCAACGAGTTGGCGGCAGCGGCCTTCGTTAGCCTCAATGCCATCAATGCAGAGGGTGCGGAGGGTGTCAAGACCGTTCATGAGCAGGTGAACGCTTTCAAAGAGTGTGTAGGCAATCACAGGCTCCATCACGTTGAGCTCAAGTTGTCCATTGTCGGCAGCCATTGTAACGCAGAGGTCGTTGCCGATAACTTTGTAGCAAACTTGGTTCATTACCTCAGGGATAACAGGGTTGACCTTGCCAGGCATGATTGACGAACCAGGTTGACGTTCGGGAAGATGAATTTCGGCCAAACCACAACGAGGACCAGAACTCATAAGACGGAGGTCGTTGCAAATCTTGTTGATACGCAAAGCCAAGCGTTTCATGGCAGAGCTGTATTGTACGTAAGGAGCGGTGGCGCTGGTGGCCTCGATGAGGTTCTCAGCCAACTTGATATCCCAACCAGTAACGGTGCGGAGAGCCTTCTCACAAGCCTTGCTATAGCCAGGTTTGGAGCAGATTCCAGTTCCGATAGCGGTGGCACCCATGTTTTCGGTGAGCCACTCTTGGGCGGCTGCGTTCAAGTTCTCGATCTCAAGACGTAAAGCAGCAGCGAAACCACCGAACGACTGACCTAATGTCATAGGTACAGCATCCTGCAACTGGGTACGACCCATCTTGATGATTTTAGAAAACTCTTTGGCTTTCTTTTCCAAAGCATCGATGACGGCTTGGATATGAGGAATAAACTCAAGATGCTCAAGATACATAGCCATGTGGATTGCACAAGGATAAGCATCGTTGGTAGATTGAGAAGCGTTGCAATCATCGTTGGGCCAGCAGAATTCATATTGACCACGCTCGTGACCGAGAATTTCGAGAGCACGGTTGGCGATAACCTCGTTGGCACACATGTTGGTGGAGGTACCAGCGCCACCCTGAATCATGTCGATCGGGAATTGGTCGTGATGTTTGCCTTCCAAAAGTTCATCGCACACTTTGCAGATTGCATCTGCGCGCTCTGCCTGAATCATACCAACCTCTTTGTTGGCCATGGCTGCAGCTTTCTTGGTGATAGCCATACCCTTGATGAAGTTAGGGTAGTTGCTCATCCACTGTCCGCTGATTTTGAAGTTTTCCATTGCACGGGCGGTCTGTACGCCGTAGAGGGCCTCTGCGGGAACCTCTTTTGCACCAAGAAGGTCGCTCTCTGTACGAGTGTTTTTCATTTTGATTTTATTTGATAAGTTAATTTGTTAATTTGTTCTTGTTCAAAGTATTGGTTGTTTTCATTTTGAAATGTAGAACATGCAAATTTACATTTTTTTTTAGTTATTACCCACAACTTTGTTTCAAAAAATGTTTTTTTTTGAAGTCAGCAAACAATTTTGTAATTTTGCATTTTATTTTTTAGTCATGATTTCTTATTCTCGGCATATATTGGGCAATGGTCTTACATTGCTAATCCACGAGGATGCCTCAACACCTCTGGTTACCGTCAATACGCTATACAAGGTTGGGTCGCGCAATGAGAATCCAGAACGTACAGGTTTTGCGCATCTGTTTGAACATCTTATGTTTGGAGGAACGCCTGCTGTGCCTGATTTCGACCGGGAAGTCTCCATGATGGGGGGCGAGAGCAACGCTTTTACCAACAACGACTATACCGATTACTACATCACTGCACCTTCTGATTGTCTGCAGTCGATGTTGACGTTGGAGGCTGACCGTATGAAAGGTTTGGATTTCAACGAGCGTCCGCTCTCTGTGCAGCGTCAGGTGGTTGTTGAGGAATATAAGCAGCGATATATGGGAACCCCCTATGCCGACAAGTGGCTTTTGTTGCGTCCGTTGTGTTTTCGTCATCATCCTTACCGTTGGTGTCCGATTGGGGCGGATATAGAACATGTTCGCCAGGCTACTGTAGCCGATGAGATCGCTTTCTTCAATCAGCATTATACGCCCAGCAATGCCATCGTCTCGGTGGCGGGAGATGTATGTGCCGATGAAGTGCTGCAGGTGGTGCAGTCGTTGTATGGATCTATCGGGTCCGAATCTCAACCGAGATCTGTAGCCGACTTGCCTGCCGAGCCAGAACAGCAGCAGGCTAATCGTCAGGAGGTAACTCGCAATGTTCCTTCCGATGCTCTCTTTATTGCATATAGGATGTGTAGCCACACACATCCCGATTTTTTTGTGTACGATGTAATCAGTGATATTCTCAGCAATGGCAAGTCGTCGCGTATGTATAATAGGTTGGTCAAGGACTTTAGGTTGTTTAGCGAGATTGATGCCTACATAACGGGCGACTGGGATCAGGGGCTTTTTGTAGTGGATGGGCGCCTGATGCCAGGCGTATCGATGCAGCAAGCAGAGGCTGCCGTGTACGAAGAATTGGAACAGCTGAAACAGCAGTTGGTAGATGATTATGAGTTGCTAAAGGTGGTAAACAAGTATGAATCTACATTTGCGTTTAGTCAATATCAGGTGCCAGATAGGGCGTTGGGACTTTGTGTGTGCGAGTTTATGGGACATGTTGATTGGGTAAACAACGAGCCTCAGTTGTATCGCTGCGTAACGCCTGCCGATATTCGTCGTGTTGCTACGCAATGTTTCCAGCCGCAACGATCCAATGTGCTATATTATCGTGCTGCCAATGCTAATCAATAAAAAATGTCTGCAGTGAATTTTCGTCGATATGTCAACCTGGTCATCCAGTCGGTGTTGTCGTTTTTGGACACACTCATGCACCGCATCTTATTCGATTGCCTGCTGCCACGGCGTTATCGCGATTTGTCTAAATCGGATTTCTTCGAGATAATCTTCCGATCTGATACTCCGAGGGGAAAGCGGTTTGATATTTGGCTTCTCGTGTTGATAGTGCTGAATATAGTGCTGATGATGTTTGATAGTATGATGGGACATACTACGCTGACAGGTGCTACAGAAGACAAGGTATTCAGTTATTGGATTGTCGATATCTTAGAGTGGTGTTTTACACTTATTTTTACGTTTGAGTTTTACCTGCGGATTTATTGTATCAAAAATCCCAAGAGTTATCTTAAATCGTTTTATGGTGTGATTGATATGCTTTCCATTTTTCCTGCTTACTTGAGTATATTCTTCCCAGGTGCACAGGCATTGATGGTGTTCAGGCTGTTGCGGGTGCTGCGTATCTTCCGAATCTTTAAGATGCAGCGTTTTATGTATGAGAGTCGATTCTTGCTTAGGGCTTTGCGTAGCAGTGCCGTGAGAATCATGATTTTCATGCTTATCGTCGTTGTATTTGCTGTAATATTAGGAACGTTGATTTTTGCTATCGAGGGAGATATCAATCCAGCTATATCAAGTATTCCTCGTGGCATTTATTGGGCGGTAGTAACTATCACCACGGTGGGGTATGGCGATATAGCACCCGTTACAGGTGTGGGGCAGTTTGTTTCTATCATTGTCATGCTGTTAGGTTATGCTATCATAGCGGTGCCTACGGGTATTGTGGCGGGTGAGACTATCTATGAGCACCGTAGGCAAGACAAAGAAGCAGCAAAAACGGAAGAGATTGATTTGGCTCCAGCCGATGATGACGACAAATAAATGACAAATAAAGCATGTTGAGTGATATGATTTTTAGAATTTTGATTACCGACGACACCCATCCCACGCTGGCCGATCGGCTTAGAATGGCAGGATTTGATGTGGTGGTAGATCCGTCGCACGATTACGATTCGCTACTATCTGTTGTCAACGATTTCGATGCTATCGTGGTGCGCAGCAAGATAGCGATTGATCGTAATTTTTTGGATCATGTGCATCGTCTGAAATGTATAGGCAGGGTGGGAGCAGGCATGGAAACAATCGATGTGGCGTATGCCGAGTCGTTGGGTATTTGTTGCGTCAATTCTCCCGAGGGCAATCGCGACGCGGTGGGGGAGCATGCCATGGGGTTGCTGCTTGCGCTGTTTGACCGCATCAGTCATGCCGACGCTGAGGTTCGTCAAGGTGTGTGGCATCGCGAGGCTAACCGGGGGCGCGAGGTCAAGGGCTGCACGGTAGGTATTATCGGATTTGGTAACATGGGTGCTTCGTTTGCGAAGCGACTGAGTGGATTTGATTGTGAGATAATAGCTTATGATAAGTACAAAAAAGCAGGCTTTGCTCCTGATTACGTGCGTGAAGTCTCGTTGCAGTCATTGCAGCAATCGGCTGATGTGTTGAGCTTGCATGTGTCACTTACTACCGAGACGTACCATTTGGTAGATGCCGATTTCCTCTCTAAGTTTGCCAAGCCAGTGGCACTGATCAACACCTCCCGTGGGGCTGTGGTGGATACTCCCGCTTTGGCAGCCGCCCTCAAAAGTGGCAGTGTGTCGGGTGCAGCCTTGGATGTTATCGAGTATGAAAATATGGCGAAAGACGGATTGAATATAGATGGCCTAACTCCCGATTTTCAGTATCTCTTACAGTCTGATCGTACTGTGATTACACCGCATGTGGCAGGTTGGACGGTTGAGTCAAAAAATAAACTCGCCGATGTGCTGGCGGATAAGATTATACAAACATTTAACCAGTATCGTTGTGCTGATTGCAGGTAATGCCATAGTATCAGATAGTATCAAGGATTGTAAATTTTGTTGCGATCTGTGTGCGTGTAAAGGGATGTGTTGTGTGGATGGCGACAGCGGCGCACCGCTTGAGGAGTCGGAAGTGCCAGTAATGGAGCATATATTGCCAGAGGTGAAACCCTATATGACCCCTCGTGGCATTGAGGCAGTGGAGCAGCAGGGGGTGGCAGTGCGCGACAAAGACGGCGATTTGGGTACTCCGCTGATCGACGGTGGGGCTTGTGCTTTTGTGTCGTATGCCGACAACGGGATTGCCTTGTGTGCTATCGAAAGGGCTTTTCGTGCAGGTGTTATTGATTATAAGAAACCCATCTCGTGCCACCTTTACCCTGTCCGCATCGACAACTACGGTGAGTTCGTGTCGGTCAATTATCATGAATGGGATATTTGCCGTTGCGCGGTGTTGAAGGGTAGGTCTGAAGGATTGCCATTGTATAAGTATCTGAAAGAACCGCTCATTCGCAAATTTGGGCAGACATGGTATAATGAATTGTTAGAAGTTGTAGAACAATAATCGGACTAATTTTTTTTTATGAGAACAGATAAAAAAAATCAATACCGTCTGATGGCGGCTATTATTGCAGTTGTGTTGATCGTAGATCAGGTTATCAAAATCTGCGTCAAGACATCTATGCAAATCGGCGAGGAGATACCACTTATTGGCAATTGGTGTCTGCTTCATTTTGTTGAGAACGAGGGTATGGCTTTTGGTATGGCTTATGGTGGCGCTGCAGGCAAATTGATACTGTCGTTGTTTCGGCTGGTGGCATCTTCGTTTATCTTTTACTACTTGCTGCGACTGATTAAAAAGGGTATCCGTAATAGCGTGGTGATCTCGTTGTCGCTCATCTTTGTCGGTGCAGTTGGAAATCTGGTTGATAGTTGCTTCTACGGGTTGATATTTGACGAGAGTTACTATCATGTGGCGCAGTTGTTCCCACCAGAAGGTGGCTATGCCGGTTTTTTGTTTGGTAGGGTAGTGGATATGTTTTATTTTCCTATAATCGACACAGTGTTACCAAGTTGGGTCCCATTTTTTGGTAATGAGCGTTTTGTTTTCTTCAATGCAATCTTCAATTTTGCTGACGCATCGATTACTATTGGAGTGATTTTGCTGATTATAGATCAACTTTTTATTTCAAAAAAATGTTGTAAATCAGCTGATATAGAAAAAAGTTGAAGAAAAATTTGGTGGGATTAAAAAATAGTATTACCTTTGCAGCCGATTTCATGACAAGGGCGTGAGTTCTTCGTTACAAATCGATGGCGTCGTAGCTCAGTTGGTAGAGCAGAGGACTGAAAATCCTTGTGTCACTGGTTCAACTCCAGTCGATGCCACAAGAAGGAGGCTATTCAAAATGGTCTCCTTTTTTGTTTAATATTGAAATTTAGGAGATGAAGTCCAGAATTTTAGTGGTCGATGACGAGCAGGATCTTTGTGAGATACTTCAGTTTAACCTCGAGGCAGAAGGTTATGAGGTGCAGACGGTCAATAGCGGTGAGGCTGCTTTGGATTTGCTGTTGTCGCAGTCGTTCAGTCTTGTGCTTCTGGACGTGATGCTGGATCGTCTGTCGGGCTATGATGTAGCTCGGAGGCTGCGTTTGATGGGCAATACCACTCCTATCATCTTTCTCACTGCCTTGGGCGACGAAGGTCATCAACTTGAAGGTTTTGACGCAGGTGCCGACGATTATATTTCCAAGCCGTTTTCGTATGCCACTGTATCGGTGCGTGTTCAGGCTGTATTGCGGAGGTCGGAATCCCAGTCCACCGAGACTTGTCTAATTGAGTATGGTATTAAACTTAACGTTGCATGTCAGACGGCTTTTATCGCTGATATTGAGGTGCAACTTACAAAAAAAGAGTGGGCTTTGCTGATGTTTTTGATTCGCAACAAAGGCCATTATTTCTCTCGTGAGGCAATCATGCGTCAAGTATGGGAGGATGGTGTGTATGTGAGTGAACGTACGGTCGATGTTCAAGTGGCTCGTCTGCGCAAGAAGTTAGGATCAGAAGGGTCGCATATCGTAAACCGAACGGGATTGGGATACGCTTTTGTGTGATATTGTTTCTTCTTATGTGGCTTTTGATTAGTAATATTACCGTGGTTGTCTTTGGCATAACTATACTGCTTTTGGTGTGGTTACGCAGGCGTAGTGCTATCAAGCGGTTGCGGCAGTTGGCCGACGAAGCGGAAACTTCACGGCAGCAGATTATCATCGAGCAAAACAGAAACCGCCAGATAAAACAAGAGATGACCAACAACATAGCTCACGAGCTGAAGACACCCGTGGCAAGCATACGGGGATATCTTGAGATTTTGCTGAGTGGGCGACCTATTGATCCCAATCGCCGTCAGTATTTCCTGGATCGTTGTTACCAGCAGACGCTCCGGCTCTCATCGTTAATCAACGATGTCTCGTTGATCAACAAATTAGAGGAATCGTCCGATTTGTTTCCTATTGAGCCTGTCGATTTGTATCTTGTGGCTAACGAAGCGGTTAACGAGCTCTCCGACCGAGCCGAAGCCGATAGGGTCTTGGTGTTCAACAATCTTCCATCGGATGTCATCGTCCAGGGCAACAAAGGACTACTCTATGCTATATTCCGCAACCTGATTGAAAATGCCATCTCGTATGCAGGTCAAGACATTCGTGTGGTGATGGAGTGTTACAAGTCGGATGCTGACCATTATTATCTGCATTTCTATGATACTGGATGCGGTGTGGCCAGCGAATATTTGCCCAAACTCTTTGACCGCTTTCTGCGTATCGACTCGGGACGCAGCCGTAAGATGGGCGGCACGGGTCTTGGGCTGTCTATCGTCAAACACGCCGTTCTCTTTCATGGTGGCGACATCTATGCCAACAACCGTCCCGACGGTGGTTTAGAATTCTTCTTCTCAATCAAGACGGACAACAGAAACTGATATTCATATTAAAGCAGCAACCTATGACTAATGAGGAAAAATTGAACGAACTTTTAAAGCAGCGCGGTATCGAGATGCCTGATAATGCCAACATCAGTGTGGAGGATATCCCCAACCAAGCTGAGGGATGCTCCCGCTTGATGGACATCTATTACATGCTGAAGAACACGGTCGATATGGAATATCCCTATTGGTACAACCGTGTCTGGCAGCAGAACAGTGGCGACATCCTCATCGTCCGCCGAGCCAAAGCCATGGCTGCCGCTCTCTCGCATCTCACCCCAACCATCCTCCCTTACGAGAAACTGGTGATGAACAAGACTCGCAATGTGCGTGGTGCCTTCCCTTTTCCTTGGGTTACTGCAAGTTTCTTCAATGCTCAGGCCGATGCGCTGATGTCCGAAGCCGATGCTCCTGCCGAGAGCGAGGCTGATGCTGTCTCCATCGTGGGGGCTGGTGGCGGCAATGTCACCAAAAGCTACGGCAACATCATTTCTATCGCCAAAAAGTTCGGCATTCGAAAAGAGGAAATTCCAGTGCTCGTCAAGGTGTCCAAATCTTGGAAAGGCAATTCGGTCGAAGAAATGAGCCAACGCTATGCTCAATATACGCCGCAATACAAACTCGAGCAGGATATTATGGACTCGGTGCTTTGCATGTTCGACTCCTACTGCATTCCACAGGGTCGCGAGGTGATGAACTATTACCTGCCGCTGCAATACGGATGGGACGGCATCATCGAACTCTGCGACAAACGTATTGCCGAAACCATGGGCGAGGCTCAAGGCGATGGCATCCTCGGCATGAGTCGAGGCTATTACTACGTGGCTATGAAGACCATCGCCCAGGGCATGAGCCGCTGGTGCGAAAACTACGCCCGACGGGCGCACTACCTGGCAAGTATCGAGAGCGACCCCGCTATCCGTAAGAATTACGAGGAGATCGAAGCTGTCATGGCTCACATTGCACACCATGCTCCTCAATCGTTTCGTCAGGCTCTCCAGTTAACGCTCTGCTGCCACTTCGGTGTGGTCAACGAAGATCCCCAATCGGGACAATCCATCGGCCGCCTCGGACAGGTGCTCCAACCGTTCTATGACAAAGACCTCCGCGAGGGGACTATCTCTGAAGAGGAGGCTATAGAACTGTTGGAATTCTACCGCATCAAGATTACCTGCATCGAATGTTTCGCTTCTGCAGGTGTTACTGGCGGCGTGCTCTCGGGCAACACGTTCAATAATCTCTCTCTGGGCGGACTCAATCGCGACGGTCTCTCTGCCGTCACTCCTTTGGAGTACCTCATTATCGAAGCGGGCATGCGTTGCCGCACTACCCAGCCCACTCTCTCTATCCTCTACGACGAGAAAACTCCCGAAGATTTCTTGATGAAGGCTGCCTCCTGCACCAAATTGGGCATGGGCTACCCCGCTTGGATGAACAATCAGGTGGGCATGAATTTCATGATGCTCAACTACGGCCCCGAAGGCATGAACCTGCAAGATGCTCGTGCTTGGTGTCTGGGAGGTTGTCTCGAGTCTTCACCTGGCTGTTTTCTGCCATTGAACTATGACGGCAAAATTACTTGGATTCCTGGCGGAGCAGGCCCAACGGCTGGCTCAGGTGTTCATTTTGTTGGGCTGCCTAAGGTGCTCGAATTGGTGCTTACCAATGGAATGGACTGCCGTATCAACCGTCAAATCCTTCCTCCTCACAACCGCGCATTGGACTCTCTTCAGGCTATCCAAGAGGAATGGGTGAATTACATGAATCTTATTATCGACTGTCTCAACAAGGTCAACAATCTCCAGATGGACATCTGGCGCAAATACTGCCCGCCTATCGTCAACTCGCTTCTTAAACCCGACTGTTTTACCAATGGTCGCGACCTCGGTATGATGGGGGGACGCTACAACGCTACCATCAACTTCGAGTCCTGCGGCACCGTTACCTTCCTCAACGCACTCTCTTCGCTCAATAAGAATGTCTTCGTTGACAAGAAATATAGCCTCGACCAAATGGTGGATGCTATGATGCACAATTTTGGTTTCAAGACGTCCTACGAAACGGGTGTCTTCTCGCCCGATTTCCGTGAGGCTACCCCTGACGCACCCAAGTACGAGCAGATTTTCTTCGACTGTATCAATGCGCCCAAATTCGGCAATGCCGACTGGGAGGCCGACCAGTTTCTCAAATGGTACGAGGATGTCATGTTCGACCTTACTCGGCAATACCAATCGTACTATGGCAAACCGCTCTATATGTGCCAAATCTCGGTCTCTACCCACGGGCCGCAAGGCTTCGTAACCCTCGCCGACGCCGCTGGACGTCTTGCGGGCACTACCTATTCCGATGGCTCTGTATCCGCTGCCGCTGGAACCGACAAAAACGGCATCTATGCCATCTTTGAATCTGCCACAGTCTATGACCACAGCACTCAGCAGAATGCGCAAATGAACCTCAAACTTCATCCCTCGGCAGTCAGAGGGCTCCAGGGTACCCGCAAATTGCTCGACATCGTCCGTGCTTATATGCGAAAGGGTGGCTTCCACGTCCAGTTCAATGTGGTGGATTCTAAGATGCTTCGTAACGCGCAAGCCCACCCCGACAATTACCGCGACCTCATGGTTCGTGTGGCTGGCTTCACCCAGTATTGGTGCGAAATTGGCAAACCTATCCAAGACGAGGTTATCTACCGCACCGAGTACGAGAATTGATTCCACCTACCTTTAATCCTTATTGAAATAGACAAACTATGAAACATATTGATTGCCAAAATTATATTTATCTCGACTGTGAGAAGGGCATGTGTGCTCTCTCCAAGACCATCGTCCCTATCGATGGCAATGGGAGCGAGGCATGCTCCCGCTTTGTGAGGGCACCTAAATGCAGCTGCTGTGTTCACTTCAGCAATCCCGATTCCCACAATCTGGGTACCTGCTCTGGCTTCGAAAAGCCCGACTGGGTCTATGGTTCCTGTGGAGCCGAGACTTGCGAACATTTCAAGATGAATAAATAATTCATGGGGATATCCGTCATGACACCTTCTGAAGCTCCTCAGGGCATCCTCTTCGACATCCAGGCGTTCTCCGTCCACGACGGACCAGGATGCCGTACCACGGTGTTCTTTGCGGGCTGTCCTCTTCGTTGTCGCTGGTGTTCTAATCCCGAGAACTTCGCTGCACGCCCTCACCTGCTATTCGCTCAACGTTCATGCAAGTGGGACAATGGTTGCCGCGCCTGCTCCTGTCGGTGCCCGCACGGTGGACTCGAATTCTCCGACCTTGGACCCGTCGTGCATTGGGAGGTCTGCAACAAGTGCTCTTCTTTCGAGTGTACCCAAGCCTGCGCCTCCAATGCGTTGCGCATCTGTGGTCGCTACTACGATGTCGATCAACTCATGCGTATCATCCTTCGCGACAGCAACCATTGGGGGGCTCAAGGAGGTGTTACCTTCAGCGGCGGCGACCCTCTGCTTCAGCCCCAATTCCTCAAGGCTGTAATCCTTCGCTGCAAGGAGCACCACATCCACACCGCCATCGAAACCTCCGCTGCCGTTTCTCGCGAGGTCTTCTTGGACATCATGCCGCTGATTGATTTTGCTTTTATCGATGTCAAGCAGATGAACTCCAAACGTCATCTTGAAGGCACTTCGAAAGACAATTGTTTGACTTTGGGCAACATTGCCGCTCTGATGGCATCAGGATGGAAGGGACGTTTGGTGTTGCGTTACCCCGTCATCGCCCAGTTTAACGACGACGAGGATAATGCCGCTCAGTTGGCGGATTTCATGCTGCGTCACGGTATTTTCGAACTCAATATCCTCAAATTCCACCGACTGGGTCAGACCAAATGGGAACAACTCGGCAAGTCCTACGCCTACGCCACCGGCGGCGAAGTGTCCGATGAGACCATGTATCGGCTCCAGACCCTCTATCTCGACCGAGGAATCCTTTGCTATGTAGGCGACAAAACTCCGTTCTAATCACCCTCTGTTCGGTAAGGCGTTAGACCCTCGCTTTCCCTTTGTTCGGTACCCTTTGCTCGGCAGAGTGCCAGTCATTCA
>JAGHVA010000194.1 GCA_018064565.1 Candidatus Colimorpha onthohippi | reverse complement strand
TCCACGGTGGTGCCAGTACCAGGCTGGAAGCCGTGGCGACCGTACTCTATCTGGTAGCGATTGGCAACAGCCATCGGAGCCCACGAGAGGGTGGTCTGGCGCGTGTTAACATCCTCGGCTACGCGGATATGGTGTACCGTGGGGCACTTGGGCGCACGGTCCACCACAATGTCGTCGAGTAGCAGGGTGCTGGTGCCACGGTAATGAACATACTTGAAGGCGATGACAGCCCCCGTGGGCACGCCCTGCCCTATCGACTTGAGACTGTCGCAATAGTGGCGAAAATCGAACTCATCGCGCAGGAAGTAACTGCGATGGTCACCTCCAATATTGTAGGTATATACAGGCACGAAGGTGGTGTAGTCGAGCGGATTGCTCATATAGCCTATCTGCAACGGTCCGCCGTAGTCGCCATCGGGCCAATGGGTGCGGAGGTCGCGGTGCCAGAAACTTATCTTCAGGCTGTCGATAGGCAATTCCATGGTTGGCAGCACCGCCATGTTGGCATAGGCATCGCCGTCCGTCTCGGTGTGCATGAAGAGCGAGTAGTCACCGCTGACGCTGAGGGCGGAGATATAGTCGGCATCGTTCTGCGTACCGCTTACGAGATAGACGCGCGGATAGCCGCTACGCACCGTAGCCATGGTCGGGAAAGTCCAGCACGACGGCAGGTAGTGGTCGCCATCGTTGTAGCGCAACGGCACATTGGCTTGGTCGCCTGGCCAGCCGGCGTTGGTGTAGGTGAAGTAGGCACGGTTGTTGCCGTAGCCTTCAAAATCTTCGACGTACGGCAGCGTCATACGCTGGCATACGGTAGTGGTGGCCACACTCTCGGCATGGCCTACCCTACCCTCGCCGCAGTAGCTGCTGACGTAGAAGGTGTAGCGTGTGCCCTGGTTCAGCCCCGTAACGTTGCAGTAGCCATAGCGCGGATTAGGCGACACGATGCGGCCTTCGCCACGCTCCTGGCCTGCCTCGCACACCTCCACCTGATAGCCCTCTACGTTGTTCAGCTCCGTCCACTCAAGGCGGATGCTGTTCTCCGTGCGGTCGGCAACGTGCAGGTTTTCAAGCATCGGGCATGGCTCGGCAACCTCAACTTTCAGGTCATCGATAACTGCATAATGCGAGGACCAATAATCATTATTGTGGTAGCGCAACACAATGCGCGCATTGGCTGGCACATCAACACCATCGTTGCGAAAATCGTAACGAACATTGCGTTTTACACCTGTCTTAGGAAATCCGGTAAGATATACAAAATGATTGGCATAGTCCGTCATATCGGTAGTCATGTCGGTAATATAGCCAACCTCAAGCTGATTGCAGCAAGTACTACTCTCAAACAGGCTGAAACTTATCTTCAGGCTATCCACCGGCTTCTCAAACATTGGCAATATAGCGTAAGCGTAACTGCTGCGATACACCCACATCTCGAAACCATTACCCGATGAGACGTATGCCGGGTCGCTATTCATAAACACATACGGGTATCCGCTATCGTTATTCTTGCGTACAAGCCAGCAGGCAGGATATGTACTGTCAAAACCAGGCTCAGAGTACTTGGAAGGCACTGTTCCTCCACTGGCAGAATTATACCCTTCGGCAACACCGAGGCTGTTGAAGTCCTCGAAATAAGGCAGGCTTACGTTGTCGCAATAGGTGGTAAAGTCGCGCGTTACGGCGTCGCTCATGCCGCCGCCCGTGGCGTTGCAGTCGGTACGCACACGCACGGTGTAGTCGGTGTTGGGCACCAAGTTGCGCATCACATATTTCACCCTGCCATTCTCGATGCGGCATTCGGGCATGCTCTGGTGCAGGTTGATGAGATAGACGCTGGCGTCGGTGCTGCCCTCCTCGAAGCCTCGTGGACCGTACTCTACCGTCCATGAGGTGTCGCCCTGGGCGAAACTCCAACTCACGAGAGCGGTATCCTTGCTCACCGGCTCCACATCGAGGTTCTGGACCAAGGCACAGACCTTCGACATGCGGAAGTCATCGATGACGGCACTCGGGAAGGTTCCTCCACCGTTGTTGTCGTTGCGCCAGAAGAAGGTGAGGTAGTAGTCGCCGGTCTTGCTGATGGTTATCCGACCCGACTTGAAGCGGTAGTTGTATTCGCTCCATGTGCCGTAGTTGTCGTCCTCCATGCAGATGGCATTGGTAGGCTGGGCATGCCAGCCAAAGTCGTTGCCTGCCACAAGGTCGGTGGTTATAGGCATCACCCACAGACGGAAATGGTCGTTGCCGCCTTCGGCGTAGCCGCGCCAGTAGTAACTATAGTCGTACCTGCCGCTGTCGAGGTGCATCAGGTGCTTGGCATAGACGCGCGAGGTGGCATCAACGCCATCGTTCTCGGCGGTGCCGCGACGATAGTAGGGCCACACGTCGTTGATGGGGTTGCCCGTGCCGTCGTCGTTGATATTGCCATAGCCACTGCCATACAGCGAACGGTTGCCACTATGGGTACTCTTCTCTGTGGTGTTGCCCCAGCCCACGACCCAGCGGTTAGGGTAGCGCAGGGTGTCGTACGATGCGCCGTGAGGCGTTATCTGGTCGTTGAGCAGGTACGAGGCCCACATCAGGCTGTCATCCACATTCTCAAAATCGCAGAGGTAGGGCATCAGCGTGGTGGTGGTGGCAGCCACGCTGCTCCACTCGCTGGTGTCGCCCTCGCCACAGATGGCACGCACATAGAAAACGTAGGGTGTTACACCTGCCAGACCCGTGATGGTGGTCTGCGGTATGTTGTTGACAACCTTCTTGTGCCAAATCAGGTCGGTACTCACCTCGCTGCCGCGTGTGATGGGGCCGTAACCCACCTGCCACTGCGTCTCGTCGCCGTCCAAGGCACGCTGCCACGACAGCTGCACGCTGTTGTTGCTCGGGTTGGTCGCACGCACGTTCTCAGGTGCTACGCAACTGCTCGGCATGGCGAACTGCAACATGCTCCAGTTGGAGAAAGTCCCATCACAACGGTTGGCGACATAAATATAGTAGGTGGCGTT
>JAGHVA010000161.1 GCA_018064565.1 Candidatus Colimorpha onthohippi | reverse complement strand
ATTTAACATTATACAAATATGACAAAAAAATTATTATTATTGCTATTTTGCCTTAGTTGCATGTTCGGTATCAAAGCGCAGCGAACAGTGAGTGGTGTGGTTACGTCGAGTGATGATGGTCAGCCTATGATAGGTGTTACGGTGCGTATCGAAGGCACTACTATCGGTACTTTTACCGATGTGGATGGCCACTATGTTATCAAAAATGTTCCCGAGACTGCCACCAATGTGGTATTTAGTTTTATCGGTTATCACATGCAGTCGCTCCCCATAGCCAAGCAGGTCGATGTGGTGATGAAGCCTATGGCGGAGATGTTGCAAGAAGTGGTTGTAACAGCCATGGCAGTGGAACGCCAAAAGAAGAGTTTGGGCTATGCTGTGCAGGAAGTTAAGGCTGAGTCGTTGACTCAAGCTGCTGTAGATAACGTCGCAAACGCTTTGCAAGGCAAGGTGGCAGGTTTGCAAATTACTCAAGCAGGAGGCTCTTTGGGCGCATCGCAACGCATCAGTATTCGAGGCAATTCGTCGTTGGGTAGCAACAGCCCGCTGATTGTTATAGATGGTATCCCGATGGATAATAGTTCGATGCTGGTTGGCAATCATTATAATTCAGCTTATGATCTTGGAACAGGGTTGGGGGATATAAATCCTGAAGATATTGAGAGTGTGTCGGTTTTGAAAGGCGGTTCAGCGGCTATTTATGGTATGCGTGCTGGCAACGGAGTCATATTGATTACCACCAAAAAAGGTCATGCTGGCAAAAAACACTCTGCCACGATTACCTATGATGGTAGCCTCACGTTTGACAGGGCTTGCAATTTGCCTCCCTTCCAAGACAAATATGGAGTAGGTGAGTATGGCTCGGAATACAACTATAACCTCTTAAAACAGTCTGGTGTGTTTGTGGATCCCAATCTCACCTACAAGCAGTTTGCTGAAGGTGGTTGGATGGCATACGATGAGAACGGTCAAGAGGTGGACGGCTCTTATTACGGTATGGGTTTTTCGTATGAGGATGGTTATGGTGCTGGCTTGAACGATTGGAGTATTGGTAGCTGGGGGCCACGATTGGATATCGGTTTGAAAATTAAACAATACAACAGCCCGATTGTGGATGGAGTGCGCCAACCTACCGATTGGGTGTCGCATCCCGACAACGTAGCCTCCTTTTTTGAGACGGGCATCTCCCAAAGTCATCAGTTTTCTATCTCTAACGCTGGAGAGCAAGGCTCTTATCGCGCTTCGATAGGATATACCGGACAGTCAGGCATTTTGCCAAATACCGACATGGATCGATACAATTTTGGTTTGACGGGCAAATATAAGTTTAACACCAAATGGTGGTTAGATGCCTCTACCCACTTTACCCGTACCGAAAGCAAGAACCGGACTAATGTGGGCTACAGCGATTTCAACCCTCTCATGACGTTTACACAGTGGTTTGGCAGGCAGGTTGATATGGCAGATTTGAAAGCCCATTACGAAGAGAAAATGCCCGACGGCACTTATTACAACTGGACACCTGGATTCGTAAATCCTTATTTTGCTTCGTACAACAACACCAATCCGTATTATCGTAACCGGTTGATATCAAAAGCCAGCCTGTGGTTTCAACCCAATCAGTATCTCAAATTTGAAGGCAGGGCAGGTTACGATATCTCACATCGTATGTTTGAAGAGCGTATTGCTTACACCGCACCTGGTTTCAATGGTAGTTATACCCAGTTCGATGTCTTTGATGAGAATCTCATCTTAGATGCTATTGCTTATTACGATCGCACTTGGAATAAACTGACCTTGAACGCTTTGGCTGGTGCTAACGATACTAACGAAGTCTATCGCAGTTCATCGATTGGGTCATCGACAGCAAACGGTCTTACCATTCCAGGTCTTTTCTCGGTGTCTAATATAGCTGGCAAACCAGTTGTAGCCGCCGACCATTCGCATATCCGTTCTAACTCCTTGTATGCTAATGCTGTGTTGGGGTGGAACAACCAATATTATTTAGAAGGTAGTGTGCGCGAAGACTGGCATTCTACCATTGCTCCCG
>JAGHVA010000050.1 GCA_018064565.1 Candidatus Colimorpha onthohippi | reverse complement strand
GAGAGAGCAAAAAGATGAAAATACTCAGATTGGAGCTTGAGTAATAACTCAACTTTATAATGTTGTATTTTAATAGAAATAGCGTGATGTAACGCCACTTTGAAACAATTTCAGTGGCACCTTTGCCAGATAGATGGAGGCTTTGGGACCTTCGTGTTTCGAATAGTAGGTTACCCACAACTGGTCGCCCTCTACGAGCATACCCGTATAACTATTGTCATCGCCTCCACTGGGCAGAATGCAGACCTCCTCTATCTTGCCACGGGTATCACCGCTGAAAAGCATTGTTTTTTCGGTGCTATACATAGAGCGAGACGCAACTATCATTGTGGAGTCAGAGGTCAGCATAAAATCTGGGCCTCCTAAACGCACATCCATGTCGTTCCACTTCCACTGTACATATGGCGGCTTGCTGAGACCAAATGCCCCATTTTTGCTGTCGTTTTCACGGCGAACCATCATAGCCATCGTACCATCAGAGAGGAACCGTATGGTGCTTTCGTTGGGGAAGCCTGGCATGTTGATATGCGACACCAACTCGTAATGAATGCCATCGGTAGTTTTAATCAACGAGAAGAAACTCCCGTAACTAACCCCATACCCTACTCCGTCATGCCAGGTGATGCGCCACAAAAACTCGTTGCCATGGGCCACCTCGTCAGGGAAGACTACCGGCTGAAGCTCTGAGAAATGTTCACCATCATCGCTAAAGCACACCCAAGTCTCCACCGCCTCGCGTTTGCAGTTCTTATACACACAGCCGCCCATGATTAGCATCATTCTGCCATCTGGCATGATGCTGATTTTAGGGTCACGCAAGTCGTACCCCTCTTTGGCTATCAATGCCGATGACTTCCACTCCCTACCATCCTCACTATATATTATACGAGCCTTGCCGTTTTGATCCTCTGGCTTCAAAATCTGATGAGAGTTGCTCTCGCGAAACGACACAAAATACTTGCCTTTATATTTTGCAAACGAGGTAAACGAGCAATACTCACCATTGCTCCAAATACGCTGCACTTCTATATTAACATCCTGATTGGCAGGCAACTGCTTCAGTTGAGGCGTTTGGGCTACCGTCATCATGGTAATAAGTACCACTTGTGTTAAAATTGAAATCAAATGTTTCATAACATAAATTTTATAGATAACGTACAAAAACTAATCTACTTGCTAATAGGATGATCCTTGCGGAACAATTCCAACCGCGATTTGAAATCGTCAAACTGCTCCACTGCGACCTGCGACACACAAGCGCGTATGCCCTGCTTATGGCTACCAGTAATATCAAGCGATATGGCACTGATGCCATAACGTATCAGTTCGTTGAGCAAATCCACACCTGTAAATCCTGGATATATAAATGTAAAATAAAAACCGTCACCGATAGGATCACCCATATCATGATCATACACGATTGAGAACCCATTGTCGGTAAGATATTTTTTCATTACCTTCGCCTTATCGGCATAGACCTTAATATCTTCAACAAAATTAAATGTACCATCGTTGGCTCCTTTCATCATAGCCGCCATGGCATACTGCACCGAGTGGGCCGATCCGCTGCTCAAGCAGTAGAGTGTTCCGAAAATCAAGGCACGTCCCAGTTGCGACTGGCTGTAATAGCGCAACAAATCCTCACTCTCCAACTCAAACAGACGCGGACTCACCACCATAAGTGCAATACGCTCACCTGCGTAGCTGAACGACTTAGAAGCACTCAGCATCAGTACATATAGGTCGGTATATTTAGCCACAGTAGGCTGATAGGGCGCCACTCCTGGATGCGAATAGTCTGTACGCAAATCCATCAAGAAATAGGCGTCGTCCTCCACTACCACCACACCATACTTATTAGCCATCTCACCAATAATCCGCAATTCTAATTCTGTAAAACAGAACCAAGCGGGGTTGTTAGGACTTGAATAGATTATACACGACACATCGCCCGATGCCAACTCCTCTTCCAATTTGCCTCGCAGTTTCTCGCCGCGGTACTCATACACGTCAAAGGTACGGTACGGAATATTTAGAATACGGCATTGTTGTTTTTGAACTGGAAAACCAGGATCGATAAAAAGCACATGAGTCTTGTTTTTGTCATACCGCGTGAGCGTCAAGAATGAAGCAAAACCCGCCTGCATAGAGCCACAAGTTGGCACACAGCAATCCTCAGTAACATCTACATCGAGGAAATTCTTCACAAAACGGACACCCTCTTTTTTGAATTCGGCAGTGCCGTAAATTTCAGGATAGATAGAAGCCACACCGCTTTGGAGTGCTTCTATTTGCGCATCAATACCTATTTTTGGTGCTGGGAGACCAGGAATACCCATTTCCATTTTTACAAACCGCTCACCTGTCTCACGTTCAATGTCGCCTATCATTTTTCGCATTTCGCGAATAGACGCCTTGCCTGGATTGACTATACCATTGGCCGCAGCATGGCGGCTGACTAACTCTTGAGATAAAGGAAATGACATGATTATGTTTTGAATTATACAAACAGATTATTTAGTAGCAAACCCTTTCAATTTTTGCGCATTCAGCGGACTGACTTCTTTAATCAGCGCATACACTTGCTTCTGCTCTTCAGGAGGGGCTGGAGTAAAGATAGAGACCAACTCTGACACCTTGACATCCACAAACTGCGTCACCGACAAAAGATTAGTCCTCACCTTATGCACATCTCTAAGCAACGTAAGTGCCTGTATGATATTCTTACGCGCCTGAGGCTGATCTTTAGTCATCATATCCAACCCCAAGCGCTGATAAGTATAATACACCTTATGCAAATCTTCATACGCTGAGTTGGTGTGATTTTCCACAAACCAGTAGCGTGCCTTCTGGCTATCAGACCCTTTCCAACCCTTACCACCTTGGCTTTCAGCCGTTTGACACACCGTATATGCCATCTCAAAAAATGGAATACCACCATCAGGACCATAAGCATCAAAATAGATACCAAGCATCACATAAAGGTAGTATGCTACCGTTGACGAAAGGTTGCTAAAATAGGTATTAGCCTCAAAATCCAATGGTTGACTCTCGTTGAACGTAAACTGAAAATCGCTCTCCAAGTAGTTAAAAAGTCCAGAAGTATAGTTGGAATTGTACGTTGGTGCACGCAACTGTATCTGCAACTGGCCTTTGAAATCGGTAGCCGACGACTGCTCGGTAAGAATCAGACTGATAGAGCAATCTAACCGCTCTTGCTGTTCAAAATCAATATTCGTCCAGCGCCTGCCGTTAACATAATCCTCAAGAGCTTGCTTCATACGTTCAAACACCTTCGTGTCGCCCGCACTATACTGCTGCGCCGAAGCCTGCAATTTTTGATAATTCAACTGCACTGAGCAGCGGAATTCCTGCGCTACAAGAGGCTGCAAGGCAACGATTATCAAAAACAACCCAAAAAAACGAAACCGACTCATGAGGCTGCAAAGATACAAATAAAAATGAATACTAACAAAATTATAGGTAGCAGCAAAAATTACAATAATGCAAATTGCAATGCTTAGCAGATTGGCAATATCTCACACTCTTGAGACCGATAAAACTAATTGTGCCGATAAAACTGATATTGTTGATAACTATTTCAATCCATCACAATTGGTTTGAAATAAAAAATGTACCTTTGCAAGGATATAACAATATCAAATGTTGTGCAAACACCACAACCTATGTATTTGTTTTCAAAAACCTTACAACAGATTATACAATTTCGTTGTAGAGCAGAGAAAACAAGTTTTGGGTGTGTGCATGTGTTATACATGTATGGTTGCAAGGTGAATAAAACTAACAAATAATATATGAATCAGAATCAAGAAGACTATGGTGCAAGCAACATCACCGTGCTTGAGGGATTGGAAGCTGTTCGTGTCCGTCCTGCTATGTATATCGGTGATGTAAACTTTAGAGGATTGCACCACCTGGTGTATGAGGTGGTTGACAACAGTATTGATGAAGCTTTGGCTGGTTTTTGCGACAAGATTATCGTCAATATCAATCCAGACAACTCCATAACGGTCGAAGACAACGGGCGTGGCATTCCAGTAGATATTCATGAAAAAGAGCATCGCAGCGCACTCGAGGTCGTAATGACAGTACTACATGCAGGTGGAAAGTTCAACAAAAACAGCTACAAGGTGTCAGGTGGATTGCACGGTGTGGGTGTGTCGTGCGTAAACGCACTTAGCGACCACCTTACTGCTGAGGTGTATCGCGATGGCAAGATATACCGTCAGGAGTACAGCAAAGGCAAGCCGCTTTATCCTGTAAAGGTGGTCGGTGAGACCGACAAGCGTGGCACGCATATTGAATTTCACCCCGACAAGAGCATCTTCACCACAACCGAATATGACTACAGCGAGTTAGAAAAACGCATCAGCGAATTGTCGTACTTAAACAAAGGCATTGAGTTGGTTCTATCCGACTTGCGCCCCACTATTGAGGGCGACACTATAAGCAAACGTTTTTATAGCGAGAAGGGATTGACCGATTTTTTGGCACATTTAGACAGTGGCAAAGAATGCTTGATGCCCGAGCCTATCCATATTGAGGGCGAAAAGCAGGGTATCCCTATCGAGATTGCATTGCAGTACAATAAGTCATACTCCGAGAACATACGGTCGTATGTAAACAACATCAACACTCACGAGGGTGGTACGCATCTTACGGGTTTCCGCAGTGGTTTGACTCGCACGCTGAAGACATACGCCGAAAACAACAACCTATTGCTCGTAAAACCCAAGTCGAAAGAGAAGATAGAAATCTCTACCGATGACTTCCGCGAGGGTTTGACTGCCGTCATCTCGGTCAAGGTAGCCGAACCGCAGTTTGAAGGTCAGACAAAAACCAAACTGGGCAACAACGAGGTGCGCAGTGCCGTAGATAAGGCAGTGAGCGAGATGATGGAAAACTACCTTGAAGAGCACCCAAGCGAGGCGCATGTGATTGTTGAAAAGATAGTATTGGCAGCCAGAGCCCGCATTGCGGCACGCGATGCCCGCGAGAAGGTGCAGCGCAGCACGGTATTCAGCAGTGCTGGACTGCCTGGAAAACTGGCAGACTGCTCAAACAACGACCCTTCCGAGTGCGAGATTTATTTTGTTGAGGGCGACTCCGCAGGCGGATCAGCCAAGCAAGGTCGAGACCGTAAATTTCAAGCCATATTACCGCTGCGTGGTAAGATTTTGAACGTAGAGAAAGCCCACGACCGCGCTTTTGACAGCGAAGAAATTCGCAACATCTACACTGCCTTGGGTGTACACAAAGGTGTAGGCGACGATCCCAACGCTTTGAATATAGAAAAATTGCGTTATCACAAAATCATCATCATGACCGATGCTGATGTTGATGGTGCACATATCGACACGCTGATGCTCACCTTCTTTTTCAGGTTCATGCCCGAACTGATTGAACGTGGATATATCTATCTTGCCACTCCTCCACTCTATCTGGTTGAAGCCAACAAACGCCGTATCTATTGCTGGAGCGAGGAAGATCGTATTGCCGCACTTGAGCAAGTGGGCGACACCAACAAGACACATGTGCAACGCTATAAAGGTCTCGGTGAGATGAACCCCAGCCAGCTTTGGGATACCACCATGTGCCCCGACAATCGTCAGCTACGGCAGGTTACTATCAACGATGCCGCCTCAGCCGACCAGATATTCTCTATGCTGATGGGCGATGATGTGCCTATACGTCGCGACTTTATTGAGCGCAACGCCACCTATGCCACACTTGATATATAGGAAGAAAATAAATCTTGAATAGTTACATAATATCTATCATGAACAAGAATCTCTTATTGATAAGCAACAGCACCATGCGAGGCGAAGCCTATTTGGGATGGTGCAAGGAGATGATAGCCGAATTTTGCATGCGGCACAACGTGCATCGTGTGCTGTTTGTGCCATACGCAGGAGTCAGCCTGTCGGAAGATGGACTGGAGGCATCGTACAATGCTTACGAATCCAAAGTACAAAAGGTCTATGCCGAATTTGGTGTTGAACTTACCAGCGTACATCATGCTGCCGACCCCGTAAAGGCGGTTTACGAAGCCGAGTGCGTGGCTGTAGGTGGCGGCAACACCTTCCATCTGGTTCGCGAATTGCATCGTCAAGGTTTGATGCAAGCTATCAGCCGTCGAGCCAGCAACGGAATGCCTTATATGGGTTGGAGTGCAGGAAGCAATGTGGCTGGACCTACACTCTGCACTACCAACGACATGCCTATCGTAGAACCTATATCGTTCAAGTGTATGGAATTGGTTCCATTCCAAATCAACCCTCATTATACTGATTTTTTTGATCCTAAACATGGAGGCGAAACTCGCGATGACCGGATCAAAGAGTATATCATGGTCAACCCTGACGCTGTAGTAGTAGCCATACGCGAAGCCACAGCCTTGCTTGTTGAGAATGGCAAGTTGAGCCTTATCGGAAAGCCCAACAAGATGAAGCTATTCCATCGCACAATGGCAGAGACCAAAGAATTCGGATTGGGAGAGCTTAACGGTCTGATGTAGTCATGAAATTGATCGGAGCTCATGTCAGCGCAAGTGGTGGATTAGGCAATGCCGTGTTGGCTGCCCAAAGCATCAATGCCACCGCTTTTGCACTTTTTACCCGCAACCAACGGTCGTGGGTAAGCAAGCCGTTGTCTGCGAGCGAGATTACTACATTCAAGGCACTCATTGGTGAGCATGGCTACAAGCCTACCCAAATATTGCCACACGACAGCTACCTGATAAATTTAGGCTGTCCCGACGAAGAGAACCTGCTGAAATCGAGGGCTGCATTCCTTGATGAAATGCAGCGCTGCGAGCAGTTAGGGCTAACGTTGCTCAACTTCCACCCTGGAAGCCACCTAAACAAGATTTCTGCGGAACAATGCCTCGACCAGATAGCTGGAGAGATAAACCTTGCACTGAGTCAGACCCATGATGTTACAGCCGTAATCGAAAATACGGCAGGTCAGGGTTCAAACCTTGGCTACACGTTTGCTCAGATAGCACGCATCATTGAAGGTGTAAACGACAAAAGCCGCGTCGGCGTGTGTATCGACACGTGCCACACTTTTGCCGCTGGCTACGACATCAGCAATGAGGTAGGCTACCAACTGACCTTCGATGAGTTTGACAAACTCATCGGGCCACAGTATCTTAAAGCTGTCCACCTCAACGATAGCATGAAAGGTGTTGGTTCGCATGTGGATCGCCACGCTTGTCTTGGCAAAGGATATATCGGCCAATGGTGCTTTGAGAAGATGATGCACGACCCTCGTTTTGATAATATTCCAATGATACTTGAGACGCCAGACCCCACCCTGTGGAAAAGCGAAATCGAATGGTTAAAAAATCGTTAATTACCATGTACATAAAAATCAAATATTGTTTAATCGTTTTGTTTGCGATTCTCGCTATATCCTCCTGCAAACAAAACTCTCAAAATGAGAATGCCGATGCACAGTATTATCCACAAACTCTTGACGAGTTGAGCGGTAAGACTGTTGCAGTGGTAATAGGAGGCAAACAAGATATCAATATAACCGAGCAATATCCTGAAATCAATTTGTTGCGGTTGGAAACACCTGCCGAAGTTGTGGAGGCTGTTGAAAAGGGGAAAGCATACGCATGTGTGATTGACACTGCATGGACTATTGGTTTTGACCTTTTGAACCGGGGTATAATCAGCTATTTCCGCACCGATATTGTAAATGGTGATGTTGCTGTAGCTTTCAACAAGAGAGAGATTGAACTATGCCAACAATTTAATAACTTCTTAGTACAGATTGTATCTGACGGCACATTTAAGGAAATTGAAGAGCGGTGGACCAACGACACTGCTGACCGCGTCAAGATGCCCGATATACCCGTGCCGACTAAAGGCAAACCGCTACGCATCGGCACATCGCCCACATTCCCATTCAACTTTATACAGAACAACGAATGGTCTGGACTCGAAAATGAGATGATGCGACGCTTTGCTGTATATATCAACCGTCCCATCGAATATCAAAATTATAATTTTGGTGGACTTGTCGCTGCAATTGCAAGCAACAAAGTTGACTTAGCTGCTTCCAGCATTATGATTACCCCCGAGCGTGCAAAGATGGTCTTGTTTTCCAACTCGTATCGCAAGATTACCACATGTTGCTTCGGTCGCAAGTTCATAGATGAACAAAGCACCGTCAATCATAAGCCTACATTCAAAGAGCGTTTTAACAGCAATCTGATTGAGGAAGACAGATGGCGGTTGCTCTTAGACGGATTTGTTGAGACCATCATTATATCGTTTTTCGCCATCCTGTTCGGAACAATACTTGGCGGCTTGGTGTGCTGGTTCCGAATGCGCAATGGTATAATACCAAGAGGTATTGCCAAAGTGTATATCACCATACTACAAGGAGTACCCATCTTGGTATTTTTGATGGTAATGTTCTACTTGGTATTTGCGTCGCCAAATGTATCTGCCACATGGGTAGCTATAATAGCGTTCTCCATGAACTTTGCTGCCTACGCTTGCGAGATATTCCGCACTGGTATAGAAAGCATTGATCAAGGTCAATATGAAGCGGGTTATGTTTTGGGATTTAACCGTCTCAAGACATTCACACTAATTATATTGCCTCAAGCCATCAAGCGGATTATACCTGTTTACAAAGGTCAAGTCGTATCAATTATCAAAAGCACTTCAGTGGTGGGATATATAGCCATTCAGGATTTGACCAAAGCCAGCGACTTGATTCGCAGCCGCACGTTCGATGCTTTCTTCCCACTTATTATCGTTTCTATCATCTATTTCTTGATATCCTGGGGCATTGGAAAACTTATGGATAAAATGGTAGAAGAATAATTCATAGTTAAACCTACGAAAAAAAAGAAAACGATTAGACAAAATCACGATATAATTATGAAAATCACGACCAAAACGCTCATGTGCAAATCATTAGCATGGATTATAATCGCTGTTGCCATGCTATGTACGGTGGCGTGCCAGAATCAATCTGCCCAAAAGACGTCAGGCACTGACGTCACATGCTTGGCTGATTTGAATTCATGCAATGTATCCTCGCTTACAGGCAGCATTCCTGATATTCATATCACTAAAAATTACCCTGACATCAAAATACACCGGTTCAATACAGTTGCCGAGGAGTTTGAAGCCCTCAACAAGGGTATCATCGACTATGTAATTTGCGATGCTTCAGACGTAACTGCCGTTGACCTCAAGGCAAGAGGACTCAAAGTATGCTTTGTGGATCCTACCATGGGGCCATTTGACAACGGTGTTGCATTCAAGCTCGACAATGCCAAGTTGTGCAATCAGTTCAATAGTTTCTTGAAGTCTTATCGAGAAAGCGGACAACTTGAAAAAAGTTATGAATACTGGGCCACTGGTGATGTCCAGAACAAAAAGATGCCCAAAATCAATATCCCCAAAGACAGCGAATCTACGCTTCGCGTGGGTGTTATCAATCTCATGCCGTTCTCATACATTAAAGATGGTGAGTGGCATGGATTTGAGATTGAGATGATTGAGAGGTTTGCCGAAGCCACGAATCAATCAATCGACATCCAATGTTATGATTTTGTAGCATTGCTTCCAGCGATACAGACGGGCAAAATTGACCTTGCCGTAGCCACCATGTACAAAACTGAGGAGCGCAAAAAACAGGTACTCTTCTCCGACACCTATCATCAGTCTCGTATTATCTGCGTTGGACGCGACAACGCCCCTGTGCAGACAGATACTATTTCAAAAAGCAAAGGTACAGTCAAAAGCCTTGACGAAGTATCCCAAAAAAGATTGATTGTACTTACAGGTTCACTGCCTGACGTTGTACTTTCCAGTCGGTATCCAAATTCAAAATATGTACGCGTTGCAACCGCTTCTGAGGTGCTGACAGCACTTGAATGCGACAAGGGCGATGTTGCAGCACTTGATAGTTGCCTCATAATAGGTGGCAATATCGAAAAACGCGGAATATCGTGCAGTTTCGTAAGCTACGACACTGCCATTGCAGGATATGCCGCCATGGCATTCAACCTCAACAATCAGGAGTTGTGCGACCAGTACAACACATTCTTCGACTCGATCAAAGAAAATGGCATTCTGGACGAAATGACACACCGGTGGACCACGGGCGATGTGCATAATGCGCCAATGCCAGACTTTAACATACCTACGGAGGGTGATGTTATACGCGTGGCATGCGACAATAGTGTTCCGTTCACTTTTGTCCGCAATGGAGAATGGGTTGGATTTGAAGCAGAGTTAATGTGTCGTTTTGCTGAATATAGCGGACGCCCAATCAAGTTTTATGCCTACGAATTCTGCAATATGATTAGCGCATTGCAAGTCAACAAAATCGATGTCATCGCCTCTTTTATATTCATCACGCCCGAACGTAAGAAACAGGTTCTATTCTCTCATCCACATTACTATGCAGGCATCGGATTCTTCGAGCATCCTCATAGTAATACCGACAGACACAAGCTCAAAACTGGAACATTGAAAGAACGATTCCATCAGAATATTATCGAAGAACAACGGTGGAAGATGCTTATTGATGGCTTTTGGGAGACTATTATCATCTCTGTGTTTTCTATTTTGTTTGGCAGCATATTGGGTGGGTTCATCTGCAGGATGCGTATGCATAAAAACAGATTGCTCAAAGGCATTGCCAAATGGTATATTGAGATATTGCGCGATATTCCAATTTTGGTATTTCTCATGGTAATGTTCTATCTTGTATTTGCATCATCGAGACTTACTGCCACATGGGTCGCAATTATTGCTTTCTCTATGAATTTTGCTGCCTACGTCAGTGAGATGTTCCGCGTAGCAATTGAAGGTGTCAATTACGGTCAAACCGAAGCTGGATTAGCCATGGGGTTCAGCAAGATGAAGACCTTTGTCAATTTCGTTGCACCGCAAGCCATTCGCAAAGCCATCCCTGTATATAAAGGTGAAGTTGTAGCTCTTATCAAAAACACCTCCATTGTGGGATACATAGCCGTTCTCGACCTCACCAAAGTCAGCGACATCATCCGCAGCCGAACCTTCGATGCATTCTTCCCGCTCATCATTATTTCAATAATCTATTTCTTATTGGCTTGGGGAGTAGGATTACTGCTTAGTAGTTGTATCAAAGAAAAGAAATCGGCCAGCAGCCAATCAGAATAAATTTTGTCAACAATAAAAAAAAGTATATCATGATTTCCGTTAAACATCTTAATAAGACATTCATTGAAAAAGGTACTCCATTTGAGGTACTACGCGATGTTAATTGCGAGATAGAGAAAGGTGAGGTAATTAGTATTATCGGCCCCAGCGGCACGGGCAAGAGTACATTTCTGCGTTGTATCAACCGCCTTGAAGAGCCCACTTCGGGACAGATTTTAATTGACGGAGAAGACATTCTGGCAAAGAATGCCGACTTGCCACGCTTGCGCCGCAAGATGGGCATGGTGTTTCAGAATTTCAACCTATTCGAACACCTTACCGTACTTGAGAATGTCAGCATCGGTCCCATCAAATTGCTCGGCATGAGCAAAAACGAGGCTCAAGCACAAGCTATGGAACTGCTGCAGACCGTAGGATTGGCATCCAAGGCGCAATTTATGCCTAACGAACTTTCGGGTGGACAAAAACAACGTGTTGCCATCGCTCGATGCCTGAGCATGAATCCTGATGTAATCCTCTTTGACGAACCCACATCAGCTCTCGACCCCACTATGGTACACGAAGTGCTTACCGTAATCCGTAACCTGGCCGAAAAAGGGATGACCATGCTCATTGTAACACACGAGATGCAGTTTGCACGTAACGTCAGTTCTCGCGTATTCTTTATGAACGATGGCATTATCTATGAAGAAGGCCATCCTGATGTCATTTTTGAACATCCAACCAAGCCTGCCACAAGAGCATTCATCAATAGGTTGCGCAATATTGACTTTGACATTACAAGTCGCGACTTTGACCGCATTGAAATCCTTGCACAAATACAAGGTCATAGCGAGCGCTATATTCGCGATGCAGAACTCATCCAACGGGGTCTGCGTGTCATCACACTAATGCTTACTCGTGTTATGCCTTTTGATGGTCCAATTCACCTTCGTGTTGATATTAGCGAACGCACCGAGAACTTCTACATGGAGATTACGCAACACAATCACACTGCGCCTATGTATGAGACCATATCTGATGAGCTCAAGAGTGAATTTGATAAATTGCTTGAAAAATGTGATGATTTGTTAGAAGGCAATAGTCGTAAATTGAGTATCAAGGTACGTCAGCATTTGCCAGAATAAGACAAGAATCATTCACTCGATTACAAACAAGAATATGACTATTCAAAGGCTGTCGCAATTATGATGTTACGACAGCCATTTTTGTGTGATTAAACAACAAAAAACATTGTTTTGAAAACGCCAATACACACTCAATACATCTGCGTTATCGCTATTCTGATATGCCTATGCACGCTGTCGGCATGTCATCGTCGCCAAGATACAGCTATGCCACAGGCCACAACACTCACCGACCTCGAAGGGCACACCACTGCGGTCATCACTGGTTCTACTCAGGATATTGCCATGAGTGCGCAGTATCCAAACGTGCCATTGATACACCTCAGCTCACCTGCCGAAATTTTTGAAGCCGTAGCATGTGGGAAAGTTGAATACTGCATTCTTGACTCAATGATGGCTATAGGTCTTGACTTGCCACAACATGGTGTGCAGTATCTTTTTGCGACCGATGTTACAAAAGGCGAGATGGCTGTTGCTTTTTCTCTCCAAGACAGAACACTCTGCACAGCATTTAACAATATGCTGCAACAGCTTCAAGACGATGGAACCATTGCCGAGATGAAAGCACGCTGGACAAGCGGTAACCCCTCCATCATGAAGATGCCACCATTACCGCTACCCACAAAAGGCGAACCACTCAAAGTTGGAACAAGTGTAGTATATCCATTTGAATATATTGAGAATGGGGAGTGGACTGGCTTCGAGGTAGAACTTATGCAACGTTTTTCTTGCTATATTGACCGCCCAATACAAATTGAAAACTACGATTTTTCTGGTATTATTGCTGCATTGGGCTGTGGCAAGATTGACGTGATAAGCTCAAGCCTAATGGTAACACCCGAGCGAGAAAAGCAAGTCCAGTTCAGCCACCACTACCTATCCAGCCATACATCCTGCTTTGGTCGCGTCACCAATACAGAAAGAGCTCTTAACGACCATCGACCAACCATTGGACAACGCATTCATAGCAATTTGATTGAGGACCGCCGTTGGTTATTATTATTAGATGGCTTATGGGCGACACTGCTAATCACCATAGGTGCGCTCGCACTCGGAACCATCATAGGTGGGGGCATCTGCTGGCTTCGTATGCATCACGACCCAGTGTTATGCAGCACAGCCAAAACATATATACAACTCATGCGCAACCTCCCTGTTTTGGTGTTCTTGATGCTGATGTTTTACATAGTGTTTGGCAATAGCCAAGTTAGCGGCATAACTATAGCCATTATAGCATTCGCCATGAACTTTGCGGCATACGTCAGTGAGATGTTCAGAGTGTCAATTGAAAGCGTCAACCGTGGGCAACATGAAGCCGCTTTAGCCATGGGTTTTTCGCCCGTGCGGGCTTTTTACCACGTTGTAGTGCCACAAGCCTTACAGCGTGTAATACCAATCTATAAAGGCGAAGCCATATCACTGCTCAAAAACACATCAATCGTAGGATATATTGCCATACAAGACCTTACCAAAGCCAGCGACTTGATTCGCAGCCGCACGTTTGATGCATTCTTGCCGCTAATCATCATCAGCATAATATATTTTGTCCTTGCCTGGATTATCGGGCGACTACTTGACAAAGCGTTATAACCTCCATTTCTTTCTGCACAAGCAGAAAGAAACGATGTAGTGTTATAGGGGCAAGCCCAAACAAGCGTTTGTTTGGAAAAGTTTAGTGGACAGCAATCAGAACAAGCAACAATCACTTATGTCTAATAATCAGCGGAACACGCATGTCGCGACATAAGATATTCAAACTGGCTGGATGCACCACAAAACGTAAATCAGACCCTACATTTTCTCCTTCACCGTCGATATTGACCCATTTATCATTGTTGCCCTCTACCACTACTTCACGAGCCTTGAATATCTCCACATGCTGACTAAGGTTGATATGATTCGCATACAACAACTGCCCCGTAAGCGGAAGATGCTCCAATGGCACCTTATCTACTATGCTCACATCCATCAAACCGTCGTTTAACTTAGCCTGCGGTGCTATCGTGGCAGCATAGCCGAACTGATTAGAATTAGCCAACGATATAAACCAAGCATTCCTATCGATAGGCTGCTCTTTGCCATCAAAATAGAGCTTGTAGTCCTGACATTTATAATTGGAATACTCTCTGACAATCAACGACAGATAAGCAGACAACCCCCTGATTTTGGCAGCTTTCATTAAGCGTGCAATAAAAGCATCGAACCCCACACCCGCAATACTCGCAATAATGAACTTATCGTTCAGCACAATAGTATCGATAGCCTCTTCACAAT